>JAQGOF010000052.1 GCA_028293745.1 Gammaproteobacteria bacterium
CCTCGCCACCAACCAGCGCGCCCAGAGACGCGACCGAACCAACGTTTATATGTGCCACTTGGATCACCTCCTTCAGTTGCCGTGGGCTCATCGTCAGCGCGTGCCGCCCACCGAAGCCGCGCGCCCAAACTGATATTCCCAAGAATCACCCAGATTGCGGCGCAAGTGAAGATTTAAAAGGGCGACGCAGGTATGAAACGACCGAAGGGGGCGGCTCCGTATTACTTCTTCTTGTGCGCTGCCCGCGGCTCGAAGCCGAAGGAGGTTACGTTGAACAAATGGCCGTTCGCATCGCCGCCCGTCCCGCGCGCGACGAGCGCGAGATCGTGCGTGCCCCGCGCGCCCGGAGCGATGCCAGTACTCAGCGTGCGATAGCTGGTCGGTCCGCCGGTGAACAGGATCGGCACGCTGCCCACCATCGGCCCGGCCGGCCCATCGAGGCGGACCTCCAGCACGGGTGGCGCAAGGCCGTTCTCGGAGCTCACCTCGACATGGAACCCTGCAGCACCGGCCCCGAAGTCCACCGCGCGGAACAGCAGGTAGCCGCCCGGCTTCATCTTCATCTGATATTCGCCGGACAGCCCCTTGAGCCCACGGTGGTTCGCTCGAGGCTCAGTTTTGGTTCAGACGCGACGCGCACGCGAAAACGGTATACGAATGATTCTGATTCAGCCGCATGTGCGTCCTGGAGAGCGTCGCGGCAAAACTACATTGCTGCTGATTTCAGCAGGTTGGTGTTGATCGACGACGTGATCATTCGAAGAGGTGAGATTTGGAATTGAGCGTGTGCCGATCACAGTAACCAAGGTTGCATCAATTTAGAGATGCGCTGCGCTGGCCCCACCGCTCGATATACCAATTCAGCAATTCCCGCTGGGTGGCCTTGCCCAGGCGTTGATAAGCGCGTTTGCGATAGGTTTTCACGGTTTCCTCGCCAATGTTCAACCGCGAGGCGATTCCCATCGTTGACACGCCAAACAGAATCAGCGCACAGACCTCCACTTCGCGGCGTGGCAATCGCTCGGGTGAACTGGCGACGCAATCCATGATTTCCGGCAGCGAGGCAAATGCCGCGGACAGATCGGCGGGGCGGGTCACGAACTCAACGTGCTTTTCAACGATGGACAGTAGAACACCGCCGACGGCACTGAGGTGGTTGATTTCTGCATCAGAAAATCTGCCGTTCTTCTCCGAGCGCAGTACGCTGAGACTGGCACCCGGGCCGGACAACAGTACCCGATCGCTGATATGTGTCTTGCGATAGACGAGATCACGCAGCCCCGATGGCGGCAGACGACCGACGTCCAGCCGCAGCAAACTCGACGCTTTACTCTCAATCAGCCCGCGCGCCGCCGAAATGGTCGGATCCAGACGCCAATACTTGTTGAGATACAGATCAATCTGTTGATTGGCGGCATGGCCATCGAGGCTCATGGCGCCGATCACTCTGGGCTTTTCTTGATTCAGAACAAACGTGGCACAGTGTTCGGCACCGACTGAGTCGTGCAAAAAAGACAGCAATTGGCCGTGAAATCCGTCCCGACCGATATGAGCCACTACCTGTGGCACGCCACGCCAAGCGCCCGCCGTCAGATCGATACACTCGAGATAGAACTGATGCATCTGTGTCCCCCCACGCGACCCCGTGCATACAGTCGAATATACTGCTAAACCACGGACTCTCCTAGGGAAACGCTGACGGAGGGGAACTGCCAGGCCGGTCGGCTCGAAGAGCGCGGAATCTGCCGGGAGGCTCGGCGTTGGGTACGGTCGCGCCATAATTATGCTCAGCCGGCCCCGGCCACCGTCGCGCCCCTAGACGCTGTCTACGATAATGGCGCGATAGGTCGCACCCTTCAGTCGATGTTTCAAGGCCCGTTGATACTCCGGGCTGTAGTACCAATCGGTCACAGCTTTCGCATTGGGGAATTCCGCGATCGCTACGCCCTCCGGAACGGGCCCCTCGAGGACGACTTGAGGCCCGTACGCCGCCAGCATCCTAACGGGAACTCCTTCCAATCCATTGCCCGCGGTCTTGTATGCGTCGAGCTCGGCTACGTCGTGTGTTTTCTCACGAATGAATATTACATAGGCTGGCATTGGATTGCCTCCTCTGGGACAACTCACTTGCTTGAACGTACGGTCCTGGCGCAGACACCCCTTCCGCGCCTGCGACGCACCGCCCTTTGGCCTGCGCGCACGCTGTCTCAATGACGAATAACCACCTTGCCGAACAACTGGCGTGCCGTGTAGTGATCCCACGCTTTGCGCACATCATCAAAGGCATAGGTGCTATCGACGCAGGGCTCGACCTTGTGCTGCGCCATGAGACGAAGCATGTCCTCGAGATCGCGGCGGCTACCGATCACAATGGGCTGAAAGCGCGCCTGGCTCTGGAACAGCGACATAAAATCCACTCCCCCCTGCGCACCCGCCAGAATGCCGACCAGGGAGATTTGACCACCATAGGCGATGGCCTTGACCGATTGCGGCAGCGTGCCGGGTCCGCCAACCTCCACAATCCGGTCGACGCCCCGTCCTCCCGTCAACACGCGAGCTGCCTCACCCCAGGTGGGGTTAGCTTTGTAGTCGATGACGTGGTCAGCACCCAGATTGCGCAGACGTTCGGCCTTCTCCATGCTCGAGGTGGTGGCAATGACGCGCGCGCCCTTGGCCTTTGCCAGCTGAATGGCAAAGATCGACACGCCGCCGGTCCCCTGCGTCAGCACTGTGTCACTCGCGGTGACACCGGCGAGGGCGGACCATGCAGTGACGCCCGCGCAAGGTAGCGTGGCACCTGCCTCGAAACTCAGGTGGTCCGGCAAAGACACCAACGCTTCGGCAGTCAGCACTTTGTATTCGGTTAGCCATCCGTCATGTTCGATGACGTACTGCTCCGGCATCACGTTGAACGTGCCACCGAACCAGTTTGGAAAGAATGAATTGACCACCCGGTCGCCCACCTTGAAGCGGCTGACACCCGCGCCGATGGCTTCGATTTCGCCGGCGCCGTCGGACAGCGGCACCCGGCCTTGCGGGACTGGCACCGGAAACCAACCGTTGATGATGGCGTAGTCACGAAAATTGAGCGAGGTGGCGCGAACTTTCACCAACACCTCGCCGGCGCCAGGCACCGGTATCTTCGCTTCGCTCGCGACGAGGCCGTCGATGCTGCCTAAAGTTTGCAGGCGGTAAATACGCATGGTCTATCCCTCAACGTGTTTGATAGGTGCGAAAAATGGCGAACGGTTGATGAACAATTTGCGCAACGCGGGCGGGGAACTCTCAACCACTACACTTGGCCCATGCCGCCGTCGACACACAGATCGATTCCGGTGATGAAGGAACTGTCGCTGCTGGCCAGGAACAGCGCCGCAGCGGCCAGTTCCGCCGGTTTCCCCATTCGCCCCAAAGGCACTTGCGCGACGATGTGGGGAATCAGGATGTTGGCCATCACGTCTGGCGTCACACCCATCTTTTCGATGATCGGCGTCTCGTGCGGTCCAGGACTGATACAGTTCACGCGAATCTTCCGATCCTTCAGATCCACGGACCAATTGCGGGCGAAGGACCTAACCGCGGCCTTGGCGGCGCCATACACCGAGTAACCCGCGTTGCCGGTGTAGTGCGCGACAGATGCGTTCAGAATGACCGAGCTGCCATCGCGCAGCAGGGGTAGCGCTTTTTGCACCGTGAAATAAACCCCTCGCACGTTTGTCGCGAACTCAGAGTCAAACTGCGCCGGCGTGACCTGATCAAAGGGCGCGACCGTCAAACCGCCCGCATTGGCGAATAACACATCCAGACGCCCGAAGCGGCGGCTGATCTCGGCAAATAGGCGCTCGATAGCCTGTAGATCAGACGCATCGCTTTGAATGCCCACCGCATTGTGACCGATCGCATCGGCGGCCTCTTCGAGCGTATCGGGACGGCGACCTGTAATGATCACTTGCGCCCCCTCGGCCGCAAAGAGCTGGGCGGTCGCAAGCCCCAGGCCGCTATTGCCGCCCGTAATGAGTGCGACTTGCTTGGCGAGTTTGGCCATGTTGCGGATTCTCGTGTTTACGCTTCGGTATCAATAAATTAAACGATTGGCAGCGGAGCCTGAATGATCGAACCCCATTGATTCCTGACCGAGCGTCCAATAACCTCGTGAGATGAACCCTTTTGACGATGTCATCCACGCGATGGGCGTGGATAGCTCGCTGTATGTGCGAATGCAATTGGGCGCCCCGTGGGGCATTGAGTTTGATACCGGGTATCAGGCGCGCATTCTCGTCATCGCTCGGGGAACGTGCTGGCTGAGCGCCGAAGGAATGAAGCCCGTCCGGCTGACAGCCGGCGCCGGGTTGATTGTGAAAGCCGGCACGGCATTCTCGATGAGCGATGAAATTGACCGGCCCCGCGTCCCCTGCTCGTCTGTATTCAGTCACATCGATGGCCGAACCGTGCAGTACGGGGGAAGCGGGCCGACGCTGGAGATGGTTTCGGCACGGCTGTCTTTCGATCCGACGGCGGGCGAGCCGTTGATGGCGCTGTTGCCGAATTTGATTCACGTGGTGCTCGGGGATTCGGAAGCGAATGTGCTTCAAACAACCCTGCACCTGATTGGCATGGAAACCGGCGAGGATGGGCTCGGCGCCGGGCTCGTGATCAATCGGCTGACAGACGTACTGTTCGTGCAGACGATCCGCACCTGGTTCGGCGCCGAAGGCAAACCCGTCAGCGGTTGGCTTGCCGGATTGAAAAACCGTCGCCTGGCCGCCGCAATCAAGGCGATGCACAGTGATATCGCCCATCCCTGGACCGTAGACGAGCTCGCCAGTAAGGCCGGACTCTCGCGGTCCGGTTTCGCAGCGGCCTTCAGATCCATCATCGGGGAGCCACCGCTCGGATACCTCACGAATTGGCGCATCTACCGGGCGAAGGCCCTCCTGCGTCAAGGGTACGGCCTGGCCGAAGTGGCTGACCGCGTGGGCTATGAATCCGACACGGCGCTCAGTCGCGCCTTCAAGCGCCTGGAAGGCGTATCGCCCGGGTCGTGGCGCGCAAGTGGCCCATCCATGGACCGACACAACACACGCTGACGCGGTGCCCCCGAGTGGGCCGACCTTGCGCCCGTTAAGCTTTCTGCGGTGAGGCAACAGGGGGCCCTGTGAGCTCGCGTTTGAGTATTTTACCGTAGCTGCTTTTGGGCAGTTCCTGGCGGAAGACATAGATCTTCGGCCGTTTGAACCGGGCAATGCGCGCCCGGCAATGCGCATCCAGCTCCGCCTCGGTTGGTTGGCGCGCCGGATTGGCGACGATAAATGCGACCACGATCTCGCCCCACTCGAGATCTGACCGGCCCACCACCGCGGCCTCGACAACATCCGGGTGAGCCAACAGGACTTCCTCGACCTCGCGCGGATAGATGTTAGAACCGCCCGAGATGATGAGATCTTTCGAACGATCCCGCAGGGTGAGCAATCCGTTGGGCGCGAGACTTCCGACATCACCCGTGTGAAGCCAGCCGCCGCGCAACGTAACTTCCGTAGCAACCGGGTTTTTCCAATAACCACGCATGACGACATCGCCGCGGCAGACGATCTCGCCCACTTCGCCGGCGGGTAGGGGACGGTCGTCGCCATCAAAAATTGCGACTTCGACGCCCGTTCGCGGCCAACCGACAGAGCCTAATACCGTCTCGTCCGCGTTGACATGGTCTGTACGGCACAAACCAGTGATTGTCATGGGCGACTCGCCCTGGCCATACAGGTGGGCTAACACTGGCCCGAAGACTTGCAGTGAACGCTTCAACTCGTCCAAATACATTGGGCCCCCACCGTATACGATCAGACGAAGTTGCGCGGGCGTACGCCCACGGCGTTCAACCTCCACCCGTAGCCGCTGGAGCATCGTCGGCGCCAGAAATGCCCCGACAGACGGATGGAGCTCGCATAGATCGAAGAATTCACTGGCATCGTACCCTGCGGATTTCGGAATGATTTGGCGCGCCGCCCGTGCGATATACGGTAGTAAATAGAGGCCCGATCCGTGCGACATCGGGGCAGCGTGCAGCAGACTTGCGGATTCTCCGACGTTATCGAAGTCAGCGAGATGGGCGATCGACATCGCCAGCAAATTGCGATGCGTCAACATCGCACCTTTCGGGCGACCCGTTGTGCCACTGGTGTAGAACAACCACGCCAGATCATCAGGGGCCGCAGCGTGCACCGCCGCCACCCTCCCCTCCAGCATCTCGCAATACTCTTTGCTGTCAATCACCACGATGCGCCTCGCGTCTGCCCGGTGCATCAGGGGTGCGAGCACCTGTGCGATGCTTTCGGAGGCAAAAACGACGGCCGGCTCGGCGTCGTCGACGACTACGGCGATCTCGCGTTCATGAAGCTTTGCGTTCACCGGAACGATCACCATACCGGCCGCCCAGGTCGCGAACATGATTTCCACATATTCCGGGCAGTTTTTTGACGCAATCATGATTCGATCGCCTGGCGCGGCACGCGTCCGGAGAGCGCCGGCCAGATGGGATGCGCGTGCTTCGAGCTCGCCGTAGGTGATTCGCTGTTCGTCGCCCAGATACACGGCTCCGCGGGTGGGGTACCGACGCGCGCTCTGCGACAACAAGTTGAAGAGTGTCATTCGCTCAGCAACCCTCGATCGAGGAGCCATGCCCGAATCAAGTTGGTGCTCTCATCGAGCAGTTGAGGTTGACCGGCATAATAGTGGGTCGCGCCCTTGATCACGGCAAAGCGCTTATCCGTGCTTCCGGCGGCGTCGAAGATCAGCCTCGGATGGGTTGCGGGAACGGCATCATCGGCGCTGTTCTCGATCACCAGCAATGGTGCTCGCAACGTCGCCGCCGCCTTCAGGCCATCGCCCTGGCTATCGTCGACCGACCATTGCGACAGCCATGAACGCAACGTAGAGAAACGTGCTAATCCCACCGGACCGTTGTTGACAGTCTCCGGATGACCGAGATAACACCAGCCGGGGCGGCGGCCGTTGGGATCGAGCGCTGGATCCAAGAAACGCGGGTCCGCGAGCGTGCGGTGAGTGACGAACCCGCGCTCCATCTCGGAGCCGCCTTTCTTGCGTAAATATTCGAGGCGCTCCTTGGCCCATGCGCTGATTCGCCTCACGCGGGCGAGTTGTGCGGCTCGGTAGGTAGCAATAAAGCCCGCATCATACGGCGGTTGGTTTGGATTGCGGGGATCATACAGATTGAGCTGCGGATCGAGCTCGTCGGGATCGTGCTCGGCACGAACGGACGGATCGATAATGTCGAGCAGAAGCCGGGCACGGGAAATATGCGCAGCTTGAAAGATGATGGCATCGGCTTGCATCAAGCCACACGTCGCGAGGTCGATCGGATCCCCAGCCGGTGTGTGTGTGATGGTTGGGCGTTCAGCCTGCGCCTGATAAAACAGCGTCAGCGAACCACCGCCACTCCATCCGACTAGCACCACGTGGGTATACCCCCACACTTCGCGGGCGTGGCGTATGTAAGCTCCCAGATCGAGCAGGACTTTTTCGAGAATCGCCGCGGTATCATTGCGCTGATAGCGGCTGCCGGCGCACAACACGTGAGCGCCGAGCTGCGCCGCGGCGCGCGGCACGGGAAGCAACTGCAAGGTCGAGGCAGGATGCATAAACACGAGCAGAGTGTCTGAGGGCTTGCCGACCGGGGTAATTCGGATCCCTTCTAAATTGATCGCCCCCTGGTTGCCGGAAAACCCGTATGTCTCGACGAAGGCGGAGGGTTCCTTGTGTGACAGATGCACCCATTCGAACGCGAGTTCATGGCGTGCAGCCATCACACTTTTCCCGCTGGGTTTACCGCGCGGAAGTGCACTATTGAGACTTCCATAAGTGAGTGACATGGTTTGCAACACCGAAGCGCCAATACTCCTCCGCTCCGTGCGCTCCTGATTGTTTGGGAGGACGTTGTATCTGGCTGCTGGCAGCACTATGAGGTCCTGGCCTGCGAGGCCCGGCTGGGCCCGGACATTTCATGCGGCTAGACATGTGGGGACGAAACCAGAAGCTCCGCGCGTCGACAGCGGCGAAGATCTGATCTGCAACCTCTTCGGGTGGCAGGCAGTTCAGCGGAACGTAGCGCATCGAGGGCGCGACGGAATTCTGGTATTCGGGAGCGCTCGCGATATTCGTCTTGCCGAGCTCGGGACAGACCAACGTCACTCCAACCCGCGACCCCATTGAGTCCAGCTCGCGATAAAGCGATTCGGACAGACCCACGATCGCGTGCGTGATGGCCACGTCGGGGGCTGCACCGCGGATTCCCAACACTTCCGCGGCCGCAATGTTGACGATATGTCCTCCATCGCGCTCGACCATATCCGGCGCGAAGACCTGCACGCCGTTAATGACGCCCCACAGAGTCACCTCGATACTCACCCCGGGATTGTTGCAGACCAGCCACGGCGGACCGAGCTCAGCCGCGCTGCGTCGGGCCAGCTCACAGAGGGCAGCGAAATCGAGCAGGTCGCTGTGGACCGCGATGGCCTCAACGTCCTTCGCCTTGACTTGCTCGAGAGCGGCGGCCAGCAGGTACTCATTCTCATCGGCGAGCGCTACCATCATGCCTCTATCCGCAGCATGCAACGCCAGCGCCAACCCGATGTCATGCGCTGCGCCTGAGATCACCGCGACCTTACCTGTCAGGTCAGTCCTGGGTTCCATGGCAAATCTGTCACTCACTTACGCAATCCTCACTAGCTGGGCAACATCTGCTGGAATGCTCGAGTTGTAGTCCCGATGCGTCGTTTCATAGGCGCCAATCTGTGAGTCCAATCGCAGCGTCTCGGCAATGTCATCCAGACCCAGAAGCAGGCTGCGCTTTCGTTCCGGGTCGATGTCAAACGAGACCGACCATTGATCACCGCGACTCACGGTTTGGCGAGGCAGGTCTATGGATAATATGGCGCCTTCGGCAAGGGCAGAATCGGACAACAATTGCTCGAGCCAATCTGCCCGCAACGTGATCGGCAGCAGGCCATTCTTGAAGCAGTTGTTGTAGAAAATATCGGCGAAACTCGGCGCGATCAGACAGCGGAAGCCGAAATCCATCAGGGCCCACGGCGCATGCTCGCGGCTGGATCCACACCCAAAATTGTCGCGTGCAATGAGTATCTGCGCGTTGCGCCAAGGGAGTCGATTGAGA
>JAQGOF010000102.1 GCA_028293745.1 Gammaproteobacteria bacterium
ATCCTTGAGCTGCTGCGCCTGGTCAGGTTTGAGCATGCCCAGGGTCGCGCACGTCTCGAGCCCCGCGGCACGTACTTCGCGAATCATCTCAGAGATGATCGCAATGTCCTTCGCCTTGGGTGAACGGTACGCGGCTCCCATGCAAAACCGTGTCGCGCCAGCCGCCCTCGCCCTTCCTGCCGCCTCTCGAACCGCCTCAACCTCCAGCAGCGTCTCGCGGTCGAGCCCGGTGTCGTAGTGAACGCTTTGCGGGCAGTAGGCGCAGTCTTCAGGACACGCCCCCGTCTTGATCGACAAAAGCGTGCTCATCTGAACGGTGTTCGGGACGTGATACTCGCGATGCACGCGCTGGGCCTGAAAGACCAGGTCCATGAAGGGCAGGGCGAACAGCGCCTGCACCTCGGGAAGGGACCAATCGTGGCGAACAGAGCCGAGCGCAGCTGGATTCATGCAATTCCCCGAGATCAGGCCAAGAAATCAGTCAGATGTGATGTTCAGGGGCCGGGGCGTCCCTGTCAACCAGAGCAGGCCTCTTCAGTCAACAATTGGTCAATTTTTGACCAGAACCGTCCAGCGTCGGTGCGGGGTCAGTGCGCATAAATGTACTGGAGCAGAATCCCTGTGAAGATCACCATGCCCACGTACTGATTGTTCAAGAACGCCCGCAGACACCCGGCAGGGTTGCGATCGCGGATCAACCACTGCTGATAGAGAAACAGCAGGCCGGCCGCGGCCAATCCTCCGTAGTACCACTCCCCGAAATGCATGTTCTGCCCTGCGAGCACGAGGGCGAAGATCATCATGGCCTGCATCACGAAGATCAGCATCTTGTCCATGTCAGCGAACAGGATCGCGCTCGATTTCACGCCAATCTTCAGATCGTCTTCGCGGTCGATCATCGCGTAGATGGTGTCGTAGATCGCCGCCCAGATGACTGCCGCGATGTACAGCACCCATGCAACCCGCGGCAGCTTCCCGATCTCAGCCGCGAACGCCATCGGCACGCTCCAGCCCCCAAACGAGATTCCCAGATACAACTGCGGCATCGGGAAGAATCGTTTGACGAACGGATAAGAAACCGTCAGCGCCGCCCCGATGAAAGCGAGTTTGATGGTGAGCAAGTCGAGAAACGTAACCAGATACAGCGCGATGGCCAAAAGCACCGCAAACAGAACCAGCGCCTCAACGGGAGAAACACGCCGCGCAGCAATGGGGCGATCGCGCGTGCGGCGCACGTGCGGATCGATATCGCGGTCTGCGAAGTCGTTGATGACGCAACCGGCCGCCCGCATCACGATCACACCGAGGACAAACACAATCAGCACCTTCTGATTAGGTTGTCCTTCGCCCGCGATCCAGAGAGCCCAAAGTGCGGGCCACAGGAGCAGCCAGGTCCCCACGGGCCGATTGAAACGCGCAAGTTCCCAATACTCCTCAATCCGCCGCGAAAGACGGTGGAACGCCGGTGCCTCCCGCGTCTTCGGCGGGTTCAGGGAAAGATCTGGCGAAACCGCAACCATCAGATATCCACTTCCATCTCGCTGGGGAGGATGCTTCTGCTATCCGACACGACCATACCGCTCGGCCGTGCCGACCCAGCGGACGGCGAGCGCCGCAATATTATCCGGGTAAGAGGCCAGCAACAGCTCTGCCGTGTCCTGTACACGCGGCAACAGGTCCGCGTCCCGCAGCAGATCGGCCACGCGCAGCTGCGCAAGCCCCGTCTGACGGGTGCCGAGCAGCTCGCCCGGCCCGCGCAATTCCAGGTCCCGACGAGCGATCTCAAAGCCATCGTTGGTCTCGCGAATGGCCTTTAGTCTCTCCCGCGCAAGCTGCGACAAAGGAGCTCTGTACAAAAGCACACAAGTGCTCGCGCTGGTCCCGCGGCCCACACGCCCGCGGAGCTGGTGAAGCTGTGCCAGTCCCATACGCTCCGCATTTTCGACAACCATCAGAGTCGAGTTCGGAACGTCCACGCCGACCTCAATGACAGTCGTTGCGACGAGCAGATGAATCTTCCCATCCTTGAAGGCAAGCATCGCCTCGTCCTTCTTGGCGGGCGGCATTCGTCCGTGGACCAGACCCACGCGAACTCCGGGCAGCGCTTCGGCGAGAGCGGCAGCCGTCTCCTCCGCAGCCTGCGAACGAAGCTCCTCGGACTCTTCAATCAGCGGGCACACCCAGTATGCCTGGCGGCCCTCACGACAAGCTTCGACGATTCGCGCCACGACCGCGTCTCGCTTCTGTTCGGGAATGACGACCGTCTTTACAGGCGTTCGACCTGGGGGGAGTTCATCGATCACGGAGATGTCGAGGTCAGCATAGGCGGTCATCGCCAGCGTTCGCGGTATAGGCGTAGCCGTCATGATGAGCTGATGAGGAAATCGTCCATTCTTTTGCCCCTTTTCCTGGAGGCGAAGCCGCTGTTGGACGCCAAAGCGGTGCTGCTCGTCTACGATGACCAACGCCAGATGTTTGAAGTCCATTCCTTCCTGGAACAGCGCATGAGTCCCCACGGCTATCCGGATCTCTCCCGAAGCGATGGCCTCCAACGCTGAACGACGTGTGCGCGCGGCAACTGAGCCGCAGACCAATGCGATTGGCAGGCCCAGCGGCCTGAACCATTCCTGGAAGTTGCGGAAGTGCTGCTCCGCCAGGAGCTCGGTCGGTGCCATCAAGGCGACCTGCAGCCCACTGCCTGCCGCCCGTGCCGCCGCAGCGGCGGCCACTACGGTCTTTCCGCAGCCAACATCCCCCTGTATCAGCCGGACCATGGGTCGGCTCATGGACAGATCGGCGTTGACGTCACGCAAAGCCCGCGACTGTGCATTCGTGAGCGGAAAGGGCAGCGAGCCGACGAATTGCGGCGCTAAATTTTCGCGGTCATCCAGAGGCCAGGCCGGTTCCGTCTTCGCCTCGTGCTTGATGAGCTTGAGGCTCAAGTGATGCGCCAGCAATTCCTCGAATGCCAGGCGGCGCTGCGCCGGATGCCGGCCGGCAGCCAATACCGCGATCTCGGCCTCACGAGGCGGATGATGAACATACTCGAGAGCCTCCTTGAGCGACGGCAGCCCGAGCGACTTCACCACATCGGAAGGGATCCAGTCCCGAACGGCCGAACCGGGACTATCCAGCTCCTGCAAAGCCTGCGTGATCAATGCACGCAGGCGACTCTGCGCAATACCCTCGGTGCTCGAGTAAATGGGTGTCAGGGTTTCCTCTAGTGGAGCCGGCTCATCGGTTACCCGACGGTACTCAGGATGAACGATCTCCAGCCCAAATGGCCCGCGCCGGACCTCACCAAAGCAACGGATGCGTGTGCCACGGGCCAACCCATTCTGCTGGGCCGCCGAGAAGTAGAAGAACCGCAGCGTCAGGAAGCCAGAGCCATCCGAAATCCGGCACAACAATTGGCGTCGCCGTCGAAACGTGATCTCGGTGAGTTGTACTTCCCCTTCAACGACCACCCGTGTGCCGGGGATCAGCGCGCCGATGGATTCAACGTGCGTACGGTCTTCGTAGCGCAGCGGTAGAACAAACAACAGGTCCTGTACCTGCGTGACCCCGAGCTTCGAGAGGCGTTCGGCCAGCGCAGAGCCTACCCCGCGCATCGCGGTAACTGGTCTCTGCTCGCCTCGAGCGGGACTCGGATTTGCCGCCACTTCAGCCAACCCGTCTACAACGCTTCAACCCAGATACAGAACGCACTCGATCTCGACGCGTGCGCCACGCGGCAACTGCGCAACTCCGATTGCCGCGCGCGCCGGATAAGGCTGCGTGCAATAAATCGCCATGATGTCATTCACCTTGACGAAGTGCGACAGGTCCGTCAGAAATACGTTGACCTTTACGGCATTCGCAAGCGTCCCGCCCGCAGCCTCGGCAACGGCCTTCAGATTATCGAACACCCGGCGGATCTCCGCCTCGATGTCACCCGTGACGAGTTGCATCGTCTCCGGGTCAAGAGGAATCTGGCCCGACAGGTACACGGTGTCACCCGCCCGGACTGCCTGTGAATACGGACCGATCGCCTGCGGCGCACGGTTGGTCTGAATGATCTGCCGGCCCATTGTGCTCTCCTGTACCTAAACACTACTTATCTGTATCGTCCTGGTCGTCAACCTCGTCCGTCTCTTCCTGCTCGTTGCGCTCATCGCGCGCATGAGCCGCGAGCGAGCGGCTGACACGCACCACATCGGGCATGCGCCGGATGACACGAACGATCCGAGCGAGATGCTTCCGGTCACGCACCCTCAGCTCGAATGTCAGTATGACTGCATCGCTGCCATGCTCCTCGATGGCGACACGGTCAATGTTGGTTTCGAGATTCGCGATCGCCGCCGCTACCGCCGCGAGCATTCCGGTGCGGTTGACCACATACACCCGGATTTCGGAGCTGAACAGGCGGTCGGACGCCGGCTGCCACGTCACCGGCAGCCACTTCTCGGGATGCTTGCGGTAATCCTCCACGTTCACACAGTTCTCGCGATGGATCACCACGCCGCGGCCCGTAGACAGGAATGCAAAGATCGGATCTCCCGGAATCGGAAAGCAGCACCGCGCATAGGTGACCAGCAGACCTTCGGTTCCAGCTATCGACAGCGGAGCGAGTGCTCCCGACCCGTCCTCCGCGTGCGTGCCGGGTAACAACCGCCTTGCAACCAGCGGCGCAAGCCGCTCGCCCAGCCCGATATTCTCGTACAGCTCGTCCAGATCCTTCATCCCCAGCTCGCCGAGGGCCGCCGATTGCGCCTCGGGCGTCACATCATCGAGCGATACCCTGAATTCACCGAGCGCCTGGTTGAGAAGCCGCTGGCCGAGCGCGATCGCCTCGGTGCGGCGCAAACTCTTGAGATAGTGCCGGATCGCGCTGCGCGCCTTGGCCGTCACGACGAAGTTGACCCAGGAGGGATTCGGCATCGCACCCTTGGCCGTGATGATCTCCACTGTCTGACCATTGCGCAACACGGTGCGAAGTGGAGTGAGCCTGCGGTCCACCTTGGCAGCGACACAGCGATTGCCGATATCCGTGTGCACCGAGTAAGCGAAGTCAACGACGGTCGCCCCACTCGGCAGCCGCAGAATCTCGCCCTTCGGCGTAAACACGTACACCTTGTCGGGAAACAGGTCCACCTTGACGCTTTCGAGGAATTCCTCCGACGAGCCGTCTTCCTGCAGCTCCACCAGGTTGGATATCCACTCGCGCGTGCGTTCCTGCTGCATGGATCCGGCACCGTCGCCGGCCTTGTACTTCCAATGCGCAGCGATGCCCGATTCGGCGACCCGGTGCATGTCTTCGGTGCGGATCTGGGCCTCGATCGGTACACCGTTTGGTCCAAACAGCGTCGTGTGCAACGACTGGTAGCCATTCACGCGCGGGATGGCGATGTAATCCTTGAACCGCCCCGGCATCGGTTTGAACACGGCATGCACGATGCCGAGGGCCCGATAACACGTGTCTGATCTGTCAACCACGATCCGCAGTCCATAGACATCCACGATCTCGTTGAGAATGGCCCGCTTGCGGCGCATCTTCTTGTAGATGCTGTACAGATGCTTCTCGCGCGTCTCCACCTTGGCAACAATCTCGTTCTTGACCAGCGCAGCATTCAACTGCTGCTCGATCTTCTTGAGGAATTCCTTCTGATTGCCGCGCGCTTTCTTCAGTGCCCGTTCGAGTACGAGGTAGCGGCGGGGATAGAGCGCCTTGAACCCGAGATCCTCGAGCTCGAGCTTCATGTTGTAGAGCCCGAGGCGCTCGGCGATCGGCGCGTAAATCTCCAACGTCTCGCGCGCAACAGCGCGACGCCTCGGAGTAGACATCGCCTCGATCGTCCGCATGTTATGCATCCGGTCGGCGAGCTTCACGAGAATCACGCGCAGATCACGAACCATCGCGAGCAGCATCTTGCGGAACGATTCCGCCTGCGCTTCCTCGCGGCTCTTGAACTTGATCTGATCGAGCTTGGTGACGGCGTCGACGAGCTCGGCAACGGCCCCCCCGAATCGCGCCGCCAGTTGATCCTTGGGGGTCGGGGTGTCCTCAATGACGTCGTGGAGTATCGCGGCAACGATGGTGTCGCCGTCGAGCCGCAGATCCGCGAGGATGGCGGCGGCCGCCACCGGATGCGCTATGTAGGGTTCGCCTGAGAGGCGCTTCTGGCCCTTATGTGCCGAAGCGCCGAATTCCGCAGCTTCGCGGATCCGGGCAACCTGCTCTGCAGGAAGGTAGGTCCCCACCGAGGCGAGCAGCTCTTTCAGCCCCGGGGTGCGCCTTCCGCCGGGGAGAAGTCCCAGGAGCGAAGACGCGTAGTCCATAGCTCACACGGTCCGGTTGCGTCAGTCTCCGAGGCCGAACTGTGGGGCACGGAAAGTGGACTGGGCATCCAGTTCCGCTACCGGGGATTCGACCGGAGGCTCTGGTTCACGCAACATCTCCACGGTCACATTGCCCGCCGCGATCTCCCGGAGGGCGACCACGGTCGGCTTATCGTTCTCCCACGCTACCGTTGGCTCGGAGCCATTAGCCAGGCGACGGGCTCGCTGCGCCGCAAGGAGCACGAGCTGGAACAGATTTTCGACGTTGCCCAGACAATCTTCGACAGTAATTCTGGCCATGTTTACGACTTTGCCACGCTGGATAAAGGGTTATGAGGCGCCGCTATGGCTACATAGCGCGCAGAAGGTCAGTCAGTATAAGCGAAAACGCCCGGGAGCGCCTAGCCGGGGTCAGGCCAGCAGGTCAGCCAGGAGCCCCTGCAGCTCTGGCCGGTGCGCCTTCAGGTGCTCGCCGCGGCCCTCCACGATCCTGACCAGGTCGTTGACGGCTTTGTCGAAGTCGTCATTGACGACGACGTAGTCGAACTCGTTCCAATGAGACATGTCGCCGACGGCGTCCCGGAGTCGCCGGGCGATCACCTCCTCCGAGTCCGTACGGCGGTTCCTCAAGCGCTCCTCCAGAGACCGGCGGGAGGGTGGGAGGATGAAGATGGTGACGCATTCGGGCAGCGCCCTGCGCACCTGCTGCGCGCCCTGCCAGTCGATTTCCAGGACGACGTTGTTCCCCCGCGCCAGCTCCGCCTCTACTGGACGCCGGCCAGTCCCGTAATGGTTGTCGAATACCTGCGCGTATTCGAGAAGCAGGCCCTGCTGAACGAGCCGCTCGAAGTCGGCAACGGAAACGAAGTGATATTCGCGGCCGTCCTCTTCCGTCGGGCGCATCTTCCGCGTCGTATATGAAATCGACACGTGCAGCTCGGGCTTGCGCTCCAGTAGCGCTTTCACAAGCGACGTCTTGCCGGCACCCGAAGGTGCAGCAATGACGAACAGACGACCGCGATGGACTGAGGGGGGCATGGGCCGCGAAACATACACGGCACCTATGGGCGTGGTCTATTGTTCTCTCGCAGAAAATTGCCCGGGGGCGCCTAGCCCGGGCCGCACACCCTGTGGCGGTTTTCCGCTCATTGTGGACCGATCTTCAGCCGCTCGAGATAGTCCCGCACAGCGTCGCGGTACCCCTCGCTGCTCGTTACAGTGGTCCCGCCCGCCAGCACCAGTATGAAATCCCCCCGCGGCGTGCGGCTGATCTCGCGTATGTGATTCGTATTCACAACGCAAGAACGGCTGATGCGCAACATCGGCTGCGACTGGAGCGACTTCTCCGCCGACTGCAAAGTGCTCCGTGCAAGGAAGATCTCGCGCCCGACGGTCAGCTTGACGTAATTTCTGTCGGCTTCCAGCAGCTCTATCTGCGCGACATCGATCATGTGCATGCGGCTGCCGGACTCCGCGAGAATTCGGGGGCGGCTTTCGGCCGGCGCCCGCACGGTTCGCTCAATCTGAGCGAGCACGGAAGCCAATGCCGCCTGTCGTTCCGCGACACCCTCCGCTTCCCGCCGGCGCCGCACCCGCTCGATCGTCTTTCGGAAGCGATCGTCATCAAATGGCTTCAACAAGTAGTCAACGGCGCTCACCTCGAACGCTTCGAGCGCATATTGATCGTACGCCGTTACGAATACGATCAGGGGCAGCGTCTTCGGATCCAGGCACCGGGCGAGACCTAAGCCGTTCAACGAGTCGATCTGAATATCCAGAAACAGCACGTGAGGCGGTTGTGCGCGAATGGCGGCCAGCGCCGAGCCGCTGTCGCCGTACTCGCCGACGATCCGCAGGTCAGGCTCGCGGACACAACATTCCCGCAGCGTACGGCGCGCTGTTGGTTCGTCATCTACGATGATTACATCCAACATCCGAAGGCCTCACGCTGCCGCGAGTTCCGGCCCGTCACGCAACAACGGCATGCGGATCTCCGCGATCCAGTCGCCCGGGCCCGCGGCCGTTGCCGTGAACTTTGCGCGCTCGGCGAATTGGACCGCCAGGCGCTCGCGCACGTTGCGCAGTCCGATTCCGTCGCGACCGGCGACCGAGTTCGGTGCGATCGTGTTGATCACGCGCAGCAGCAGATTCTCGCCGCAGACGCTGACCTCGACTCGAATCTCCACGGGACCATTGTGACCGGCGAGCCCGTGGACCACCGCATTCTCGATGAGCGGCTGCAGAATCAGGCTCGGCACCCACACGGACGGTATGCCATCCAGGTCCGCCATCCAGATGGTCAGGCGATCCGCAAAACGCTTCTGCTGCAGCTCCAGGTACAAGCGCACGAACCGCAGCTCATCCGTCAGCAATGAGAAGTCGCGCTCCCCCGCATTGAGCAGCCGTCGCAACAGATCGCCAAGTTGGACCACCATCGCCTGGGCCGTGGCCGGATCCCAGCCGATCTGCCCGCGGATGGTATGCAGCAGGTTGAAGAGAGTGTGTGGCGAGAGTTGCATGCGCAGCGCCGCGAGGTGCGCGGACGTCAGGGCGCGCTCGAGCGCCGCCGACCTCAATTGCGAGTCCCTGAATCGTTGATACAACGCGAAGCCGTTGAGCAGCGCCAGCCCGAATCCGTAGGCCAGCAGGAAGTTGGTGGCACTGGCGAGCCACATCGCCGGCTCAGGTCCTGCCAGAAACTCATGCAATGTGTAGGGGCTGGTGTGCTTCCAGTCTTCCATTTTGCCGAGCAGAAATTCAGCGCCAATCATCGCCGGCGAGGCCAGAATGGAAAACAGGACGCCCAGCCCGATCTGCACCGGCAGCGCGCGCCACATGGGCTGCCAGCCGATGCGCAGCGATCCCAGTACGCACAGCACCAGGAACGGATAGAGAAAAAGGTGCTGCAACACGCGTTGGTCCCACGGTGCGAAGTAGTGACCCGGGGTCATGCTGGCAAAGCTCGCCTGCATGCCTGTTGCATACAGGACGTTGGATACAGTTACGTAAACCCAGAACGTGCTCAGGATCGCCAACAGCGGCCAGAACTTCAGCCCGGCATTCACTGACTCGCGCAGGCCCGCGGCCAGGCCACTGTCACGGCCGGTCGCCAGCATTGTCCCTCTGGAGGTGACGGCATTCATCGGAACGTCTCCCGTAATGCGCATAGGGTACTCCAGGGCGGGTCCAAAGCTCCAACAACCGTGCCATTCGGGACGATTTCGTTGTCGGGAGGGACGAACCCGGTGCCACAGCGGACGGGCCTGCGGCCGCGCCGTTCCAACCAGGTGTTACCGTCATCCGACCGTCATGTTGGCTCTTCGGTCGGCGTTGGTACGAACTCGTTGGAGATCGGGACCAACTCGATCCGGGCACGCTGACATCGTGTCGGTTGATGGTGTCTCATACACCCATCGCCTGTTACGGCGACGAACGTCAACCTAACTTCGTATCCAGGAGACACCCATGAAAGCCGCAGCCTCCAAACTGACAACCTTCCGCCGCTCGCTCGCCGTAGTGGGAGCGTTCGCCGGGTTGGCGGCCACCACGATTTCCTTCGCCACCCCGTTGAGCGATGACGCGCCGTCGGTCACGGTGCGCTATGACGATCTCAACTTGAGCACTTCCGCCGGGGTGGATGCGCTGTACCACCGGATCTCCAAGGCCGCGCGCCAGGTTTGCCCAAGCGCGAACTCACGCGACCTCAGCGTCGTGGCCGCAAGTGAGCATTGCCAGGCGACTGCCGTTGCTCAGGCAGTCCGTGATGTGAACAACGCTCACCTGGCGCTTGTCCACGCCTCGCACGTTTCCCGCGGCTGACCTTGGATTGCTGTGCATGCCTGGTGGCACCGACGTCCGCGCAGCGTCGGTGACCCACCAGTGCCCACCCTACTCAAGCATACCCGCCTACTGACTCCGTCCCAAAAATGCCGCCCGTGTGACACGGCGCGGCCTGAAGCCCACTCGAGTCCCGCATAACCGCCCTCAACGGCGGCGACCCCGTCGCTTTTGCGCTCGGTGGCGCGTCTGCGGTGGGCGCTAGCCAACCCTGGTCGAAATCACCGCCTGTCGAAATGGCCGGGATTGGAGCGTCATTGTGCTGGCAGCGCATAGTGCCTGCCCATGACCCCGTGACGGAGACTTCAGATGCAATACCTACTTATGCTGTATTCGGACGAATCCGGTTGGTCGAAAATGAGCCCCGCAGAGCAGGAACAGGCAATGGGGGCCTACCACGCATACACTGAGGCACTGAACAAGGCCGGCGTTCTCGCGGCCTCGAACCGCCTCCGGCCGATCTCGACGGCCACGACCGTGCGCGTCGCGAACGGCAAGACCCAGGTGTTGAATGGACCCTACCCGGACACCAAAGAGCAGCTTGGCGGCTTCTACCTAATCGACGTTCCCGACCTCGACGCCGCGATCTCATGGGCCGCTCGCTGCCCCGGGGCCAGCCACGGCATCGTCGAGGTGCGTCCGATCTGGCCAACGCAGACGTGAGCTGCGCGTGAAGGTGAGCATATGAGCTCCCGTGAAGGCGACGTGCAGGCGCGGAACACCGCGGGCGCGGTTGCGCGTCGCAGTTACGGGAAGCTTGTAGCGTTTCTCGCGGCACGCACACGGGACGTGGCTGCCGCCGAGGACGCACTGTCGGAGGCGTTTGCCTCGGCCCTGGCGAATTGGCCGCTGACTGGCTGCCCGTCGAACCCGGAGGCATGGTTGCTGACCGTCGCCAGGCGAAAGGTGATCGATGTCGCCCGGCGACGGCGCAGCGGCGAAATTGCGGCCGCGCAGTTACAAGTTCTTGCGGAGGAGCTCGGCGCCACGGCAACAGACGTGGCTAAAGATATAGAAGTGCCGGACCAACGGCTGGCGCTGATGTTTGCCTGCGCACACCCGGCCATCGATGCCGGAATCCGCGCGCCCTTGATTCTGCAGGTCGTACTCGGGCTGGACGCGTCAATGATTGCCTCGGCGTTCCTCATGTCCCCTACAACCATGGGCCAGCGCCTGGTGCGCGCAAAGGACAAGATCCGCCAGGCGGGAATTCCGTTTCGCATCCCGGAGCGCGAAGAGCTTCCAAGCAGGCTTGGGGCCGTGCTGGACGCCATCTATGCCGCCTTCGCTGAGGGTTGGGCTGACCCAGGTGGCACCGACGTCGCCCGTCGCGATCTGCCCGAGGAGGCCCTGTTCCTGGGCCGGCTCGTGACCGAGTTGTTGCCCGAGGAGCCGGAAGCGCTGGGCCTCCTTGCGCTCATGCTTCATGCAGAAGCCCGACGCCGTGCAAGGCGCAATGCGCAGGGCGAATACGTGCCGCTCGCAGAGCAGGATCCGGCGCTTTGGGACTCACAGATGATCGACGTTGCCGAAGCGCTGCTGCTGCGCGCCAGCGCTCTCGGCTCCATTGGCCGCTATCAACTTGAAGGCGCTTTGCAGTCGGCACACGTGTATCGGCGCCGTACGGGGCACGCCAACTGGACCGCAGTAGTACAGCTGTATGACGCGCTATGGGCGCTCTCCGGCTCACCAGTAGTCGCCATCAATCGCGCCCTGGCTATTGCGGAGACGGAGGGTGCCGGCGCCGCGCTCTGCGCCATGCAAGACGTAGCTGCCGATGTTAGGCTCAACGAATATCAACCCTACTGGGCTGCACGTGCGGAGCTAATGGCGAAGACGGGTGCATACAGCGAAGCTCGCCGGGCCTACGAAATCGCGATCGGCCTGGAACGCGACCCCGCCGTCCGACGCTTTCTGCAGCGGCGTCAGCTGGCCCTGGCCTTGAGCAGACTACAATCAGACATCATTTAGTGAGCCCATATCGTGGAAGACATTATCCTCGCAGCCGGCAAATTGCCCTGGCTGCGCTGGAAGCCACAGCGCTGCGCGGATTTGTCGCCAAGTGGAGTTACCGTAGTGGATTGCACGGCAAGCTTAGAGTTACCAGTCATGCGGTACGCCTCCCGGTAGAGAAGCGGCGCCTGCCCGCACCCTTGGTGCTTGCCTTTGCTTCGGACTTTCACGCCGGACCGATCACGCATCCGGAGCTGTTCTCGCGCCTCGTTGATGAGTTGCGCAACCAACGACCCGATGTCTTGCTGCTGGGCGGAGACTTTGTGTCGCATAGGGCAGAATCTGTGGACGCCCTGACTGAGCGCCTGTCACAGTGCGCACCACCTCTGGGAAAGTACGCCGTATTGGGCAATCACGACTTGTGGACCGATGACGGCTATATCATCGGGCAACTCGCCGCGGCCGGAGTGGAGGTGCTCGTCAACCGGAACCTCCCGCTCCCATCTCCATTCGACTGCGTGTCCATCTGCGGAATTGACGATCCATGGACAGGAAGCGCTGATGTTGCAAAGGCCTTCAAGGACGCGCAGCCCATCCGTGTCTTTCTAACCCATTCGCCGGACGGGCTGCTTCTGCTGGATAAAGAACAGTTCGACGTCGGATTTGCCGGTCACACTCATGGCGGGCAGATCGCGCGTCGGGACGGAACTCCGATCCTCAATGCCGGCGGGCCTCTCTCACGCAGCTACTCGCGTGGCCGATTCGAGATAAGGGGAAACGGCCCCATGATCGTCAGCCGCGGCATCGGCTGCAGCCACATACCCATCAGAATCAATTCAGATCCGGAACTCGTCATCTGTACCCTGCACCCATGAAAATATTCTTGCTTCTGTCCGAGATGCGCTCTCGAGCGCGCATGCGCCCGGTGGCACCTCCGTACCCGCAGCGGCGGTGTGGAAACCATGGGAAGGCGATGGTGACCCGGTCGGGCCGCGGCCCACGCCCATGGCTCCCGACTTCACGGCTGACGAGGTCCCTACGATGTTGCAAGGAGCCGAGTTCTCCCGCAGAGATCTCTACGAAGAGCTGAAGACCATCGACCTGCCATCTCTCGGGCTCACCTTCGATGTGCCGATCTTTCTCTTCCACGGCACCTGCGACCAACAGACCCCAATGGAATTAGCCGGAAGTTCCCGCCCGCGCCTGACCTCTGGGTAGTCAGCAGATATCGTTTTTTCTAGCATTTCATGCACAGTTGCAGGCGCTATTGGGCGCATATATGTAGTCACTAAATAGTTGCAATTGAGTTGCGGGGGAGCTATATTTGCGGGTATGTCGCAGCGAGGAGGCGCGGTTCACGTCGTCACCACACGGCGCCGCTACAAAGGCCGTGTGTACGCGACGCATCTGCTGCGGCGTTCGTATCGCGAGGGTGAGCAGGTCAAGAACGAGACCCTCGGCAACCTCTCCCATCTTCCGGAAGCCCTGATCGAGTTGATCCGCCGCGCGTTGCGTGGGGAAGCGTTCGTGCCTGTTGGAGAGCGTCTTGAGATCGTGCGCTCCAAGCCCCACGGGCATGTGCAGGCGGTGCGTGCCGCCATGCAGCGGCTGGGCTTTGAATCGCTGATTGCCTCGCGTGCCAGTCCCGAGCGCGATCGGGTGTGCGCGATGGTGGCCGCACGGGTACTGGCCCCGCACACGAAGTTGGCCACTACGCGCTGGTGGCACACGACGACGCTGGCTGAAGAGTACGCAGTTGAGCAGGCGGACGAGAATGATTTGTATGCGGCGATGGACTGGCTGCTGGAGCATCAGGGATTGATTGAGCGCAAGCTGGCTGCGCGACACTTGGGCGAAGGAGCGCTCGCACTGTATGACCTGAGCTCCAGTTACTTCGAGGGCACGCACTGTCCGCTGGGGAAGATCGGCCACGACCGCGACGGCAAGAAGAACAAGCTGCAGGTCAACTACGGGTTGTTGACGAGCCGCACGGGCTGTCCGGTCGCGGTCTCGGTCTATGAAGGCAACACGGGGGATGCCAAGACGCTGATGCCCCAAGTGGCGAAGCTGCGCGAGGAGTTTGGCCTCGAGCACGTAGTGCTCGTGGGCGATCGGGGCATGATCTCGCACAAGGCGATCCAGGAACTGCGTGAGCTGGAAGGACTCGGCTGGATCACGGCGCTCAAGAGCACGCAGATCCGCTGCCTGGTGGAAGGCGAGGCGCTGCAGTTGGACTTGTTCGATGAGCGCAATCTCGTGGAACTCACTCACCCCGACTACCCTGGCGAGCGGTTGATTGCCTGTCGCAATCCGGAGTTGGCGAAGCTGCGCGGACACAAACGTCGTGCGCTCATTGAAGCGACGCAGAAGGAGCTGGAGAAAGTGCGCGCTCGGGTCGCGCGCGGCGGGCTCAAGGGACAGGCGGCGATCGGCGTTCGCGTCGGCCGCGTGCTCAACAAGTACAAGGTCGGCAAGCACTTCGCGCTGGAGATCACCGAGAAGCGCTTCAACTTTCATCTGCTGGAAGATCAAATCACTGCCGAGGCGGCAATCGATGGGATCTATGTAATCCGCACCTGTTTGCCCAAGAAGCAAATGTCAGCGGCTGACACTGTCAGAAGCTACAAGGCGCTCGCGGATGTCGAGCGCGCCTTCCGTTCGCTCAAAACGGTCGATCTGAAAGTGCGCCCGATCCACCATTGGCTCGAGGACCGTGTGCGCGCCCACATTTTTCTGTGCATGCTGGCCTACTACGTCGAGTGGCATCTGCGCGAGGCCTGGCGCCCTTTACTCTTCGCCGACGAAGATCAGGCGGCAAAGGTCAACCGCGATCCGGTAGCGCCCGCGCAGCGTTCCGCGGATGCCATGCAGAAAGTCCTCACTCACACTCTGGCCGACGGCACGCCAGCGCACAGCTTCAGGACCTTGCTCGAAGAATTGTCCACGATCGTGCGCAACACCTGCCGTGCACCCGGGCTCGAACACTCACCCACCTTCGATCTGCTCACGACGCCAACTCCCCTGCAGCGCCGCGCCATCGAACTGATCGACAAGATCGCCGTGTAGACAGAAACCACGCAACCAAACAGCCCGCATGTTATTGAAGTCTCAGGGAAACTTTGTCCCCGGGCCGCAAGAACTTCCGATTAAACGATAGCCGATGTTTCGGGGGTTACGATGCGAAACGCGTGTACGAAGCGCTCCACTTCCATTGGTACGGCGGTATTTTTCGCTCTATATGGGTTACCGCATCCGGTACTCGCAGAGGAGGC
>JAQGOF010000105.1 GCA_028293745.1 Gammaproteobacteria bacterium
CGCGAGCACACTCTGGTGCATACAAACGCTCCTGGGTTCGACTCGTCCTCGCCCATCGAGAATGCTCCGGATTGGCTGGCCAACGTGGAGGTGTTCTACGAAAAGCGCGGCCTGTCCGTGGGTGTCCTCTACAACTACAGCGGCAAGTATCTTGCCCAGTACGACCAGATCGGCTTGGGAAGCAATTGGGACGACTTGTGGGTACGCCCGACGCGCCGACTCGACATGCACGCCGGCTACGCCTTCGAAAGTGGCCTGAAGCTCGATCTGTCCATAGCGAACCTCCTGAGGGATTACAGCTACTGGTCGCACATCGGCAAGAACTCGCTGGCGATTTCGGACATCGTCGATTCGGGTATGACGGGATTCTTCAACGTGACTTACAAGTTTTAAGCGCGCAGGCCGGCTTCGGATGTTGTGGGCAGCACGTGCCCTGTCGGTGTGCGGCATCGCGGCGGCAACCCCCGCCGTCGCGATGCCGCCCAACTTCGCTGACGTGGCGCCGAGTCCGCAGCAAGTGCGTTGGCAGGACCTGGAGTTCGGCGTAATCGTGCATTTCGGCACGAATACATTTCTGGGGCTTGAGTGGGGAGACGGGACGGCAAAGCCGTCCGTGTTCAATCCCGACGCTCTCGATGCGGAGCAGTGGGTTGAGGCGGCGCAGGGTGCGGGAGCCAAATACATCGTGTTGGTGGCCAAACATCACGATGGGTTCTGCCTCTGGCCGACGGAAGAGTCGGACTATTCAGTCAAGAGCTCGCCTTGGAAGGGGGGCAAGGGCGACTTAGTCGCCGAGGTCGCCGCCGCCGCGCGCAAGCACGGTATGCAGTTCGGTGTCTACCTTTCTCCGTGGGATCGTCATGAGCCCCGGTATAAAGACTCCGCTGCCTACGACGACTACTACGAGTCGCAGGTCGGGGACCTCGCGTCGCACTATGGCCAACTGGTCGAGTTCTGGCTGGATGGCGCCGGCAGCGGGGGTCACGTGTACGACTTCCCCAGATACGTCGAACAATTGCGCGTCTACCAGCCGAATACGCTGGTGTTCGCAGATGTAGCGCTGTTCGACTACGGGGACATCCGTTGGGTCGGAAATGAAGATGGATTCATTCCATACGAGAACTGGAATGTCATCGACCGGCACGGCCCACTGCGCTGGCGGCCGGCTGAAGTCGATACGCCGTTGCGCAAAGGGCATTGGTTCGGGGGAGTCGATGACGAAGGCTTGCTCAAAAGCGTCGCTGAGCTCATGAAGACCTATGAAGAGAGCATCGGGCGAGGCGGGCAGTTGATGCTGGGCATTGCGCCGAACCGGCACGGATTGCTTCCGCCGAGCGACGTTGCGCGGCTACGTGAATTCGGGGCGGCCATCAATGCACGCTACGGCAACAATCTCGTCCGCGGGCATCATCGGACCGATGATGACAATCGGGAGCGCGCGCTGGACGACAATCCTGACACGTTCTGGTCCGCACCCGCCGGGAGCCATCACGCCAACGTGGAAGTACGATTTGACCGCCCGGTCACGTTCGATCGCGCGATGACCCTGGAGTGGCTGGAAGGCGGCCAGCGCGTGCGCCAATACCAGGTTGAGGTCTGGGCCGGCAACGGGTGGAAAACGATCGCCCGTGCGCAAGCGATCGGTCACAAGAAGATCGATACGTTCGAGCCCGTTACGGCCACCCGGGTGCGCCTGAACTTGCTTTCGACAACGGATGCGGCGCAGATCCGCGAATTTGCGCTTTACGACTCGCACTTCAACGAGTCGCCCTCGCGTGTCAAGGCGGGCGCTGCGGTCCCCTGATGGTACCGGTGTCGAGTACAGCACAACCTGCCCGGCGACTTCGTGCGGAGACGTTTGTATCATGCACGATGTGCAGACCCGACGCGACCTTCTGATTGGTGCCGCCCTCGCGGGCAGTGCGCTCGCTTTTCCTCGCTACACGCGAGCCTTTTCACACACCGATCGGCCGACTCGCGATCGGGCGACGTTCGATCGGGCAACTCTGCGGCCCCCTGCCAATCAGCGCACCTTCTCGAGCCCGGCGGTTGAGGAAACTCTCCACCGCGTCAAGTCCAGAATTGCCGATCCGGAGCTCGCGTGGCTGTTTGAGAACTGCTATCCGAATACGCTCGATACGACAGTCACGCTCACGGATCTTGCCGGAAAGCCCGACACGTTCATTGTGACCGGCGACATACCCGCGATGTGGCTGAGAGACTCCTCGGCCCAGGTGTGGCCATATCTGCCCCTGGCGCGATCTGATGAGACCCTGCGGCGAATGTTCCACGGGCTGATCCACCGCCATGCCCGCTGCATTCAGATCGATCCGTACGCGAATGCCTTCCAGCGCGACCCGCACGGGACGCAGTCGCTCGGCTGGGCTGCAACGGACAAGACCGACATGAAACCGGGAGTGGCGGAGCGCAAGTGGGAGATCGATTCGCTGTGCCACCCCATCCGCCTGGCTCATGGCTACTGGCGAGCAACGGGTGACATCGAGCCATTCGACGGGGAATGGCGTGAGGCGATGGCGCTCATCGTCAAAACCTTCCGCGAGCAACAACGGCGTGGAGGGCCTGGCCCTTACCAGTTTCAGCGCGCATCCGAAAATCCGAACGACACGCTAGGCGGGAACGGCTATGGTGCGCCCACACGGCCAGTTGGCCTGATCCATTCGATGTTCCGGCCATCCGACGATGCCTGCGTCTATCCTTTCCTCATTCCGGCGAATCTGTTCGCAGTGCGCAGTCTTCGCGACCTTGCGGCAATGACTCGAACGATGCAGGCGGACAAGTCCTTTGCGGCTGAGTGCGAGACCCTGGCGACAGAGGTCGAAGCGGCATTGATGGCGCACGGGCGGATACGCGATGCACACGGGAATGCGTTTTTCGCGTATGAAACCGATGGCTTCGGTAACACGCTGTTCATGGACGATGCCAACATTCCCGGATTGATGAGTCTTGCCTATCTGGGGTGTTGTGAGCGTGATGATCCCGTTTATGCGAACACGCGCAAACGAGCGTGGAGTGAGAGCAATCCATACTTCTTCAACGGAACTGCCGCGAGCGGCGTGGGCGGGCCGCATGTGGGCCTCAAGATGATCTGGCCGATGTCGATCATGATACGTGCCCTGACCAGCGAGAGCGACGCAGAGATCCGCGAATGCCTGGTTTGGCTGAAGCGCTCGAATTCAGCGACTGGTTTCATGCATGAGGCTTTCGACAAGGACGATCCGTCTCACTTTACGCGGCCGTGGTTCGCGTGGGCGAACGGACTATTCGGCGAGCTGATCATCGATCTGAGCGAGCGTAAGCCGGCGTTGCTGAACAGCGCATTACACGCCTAAGGAATCGTACATGTTGACACGAAGACAGGTGCTCGGCAGCACCGTCCTGGCCGGGCTCGGAAGCCATTTGACATGGCGAGCAGCCGCGGCTGAGTCGAAGTCGTCGGCTGACCCGCACACGGCAGCTGACTCGAAAGCGGCTGCCGATTTTTGCAGCTACGTCGATCCGTTCATCGGCACCGGTGGACATGGTCACACCTTTCCCGGGGCGACGGTTCCCTTCGGCATGGTCCAACTCAGCCCCGATACAGACGTCGGGCGATGGGACGCTTGCTCGGGCTATCACCACGACGACACGTCGATTCTCGGCTTCTCGCACACCCACCTGAGCGGCACGGGCGTCGCTGACATGATGGACGTGTTGGTCGTTCCCGCGATAGGCCCCGTGCGCCTGCAACCCGGCAGCCTGGAGCATCCGGAAGTTGGCTATCGGTCACGGTTCGATCGTGCCGACGAGCGCGCATCTCCCGGGTACTACCGGGTGCTCCTCAAGGATCACGGCATAGAGGCGGAGCTGACTGCCACAGCGCGGGCGGGTCTGCACCGTTACCGCTTCACGCAGGCTGGAGCGGGGCATCTGCTCATCGATTTGAGCCACGGGGCGCAGGACCCTGCCGACGTGCCGACCAGGGTCACCGAAGCATCTCTGCGTGTCGTCGCAGATAACATGTTGGTAGGTACGCGGCATGTGCAGCAGTGGGCTCAGGGGCGCGTGATCTATTTCGCGCTGCAGGTGTCGCGCCCGTTTGCCGCAGTGGAACTGTATTCCAATGATCGGCCCAATGATGGGCAATTGACGCCGGGCTCGGCCGAGGCGCACGGCTCGCGGCTGAAGTGTGTTCTGCACTTCCCTGATGCGCATGCCACACCGCTGCTCGTGAAGGTCGGAATTTCCGCGGTTGACACCGACGGAGCGTTGAGGAATCTGCAGAGCGAAATTCCGGAATGGGACTTCGAAGGAGTCCACTCGGCCGCACGCGCGGCGTGGGAGCGCGAGCTGTCACGAATGTCGATCCAGGGAGGCACCGATGCGGATCGGCGCATATTCTACACCGCGCTGTATCACGCCATGCTCGCTCCGACCTTGTTTTCGGATGTCGATGGCCGCTATCGGGCGATGAATACGGTCGTTCGCCAACTGCCCGCCGGAACCAACAATTACAGTACGTACTCGCTCTGGGACACCTACCGGGCTCTGCACCCGCTATTTACCCTCATTCAACGCGAGCGGACAACAGATCTCCTGTCAGGTCTCGTACGCATGGCGGAAGAGAGCCCCCTGGGGCCGCCCATCTGGCCGCTGCAGGGTATCGAAACACGATGCATGATCGGCTGGCACTCGGCAGTCGTACTGGCCGAAGCCTGCGCGAAGGGCTTTCCCGGGATCGACTATGCGCGGGCGTGGACCGTGTTCCGCAAGCGCGCATTCGACAACCCGGCAAACGGTCTCGGCGAGTATCAAACATTGGGCTACATCCCGAGCGACACGGTCGAGGAGGCGGTCAGCAAGACTCTGGAGTACGCCTATGATGACTGGGCGATGGCCACTTTGGCCGAGGCGGCCGGCGCCGCGGACGATGCGAAAGCGTTGCGCGAACGGTCCCGCAACTATCGCAACCTGTTCGATCAGAAACTCGGCTTCATGCGTCCGCGCTTGAGCGACGGCCGCTGGGCCGAGCCATTTGATCCACGAGCCATGGGTCACAGCACGCGTTGGCGCGATTTCACCGAATGCAACTCGTGGCAGGCGACATTCCTGAATCAACACGACGTTCGCAGCTACATGGAGATGTTTGGCGGCCCCGCGGCGTTCGAGCGCAAGCTCGATGAGCTGTTCACAACGAGCTCGGAGCTCCCCGCCGATGCGCCCCCCGACATTGCGGGGCTCGTGGGGCAATACGCTCATGGCAATGAGCCCAGCCACCACATTGCCTATCTCTACGCCTATTGCGGGGCGCACCACAAAACGCAGTCGCGTGTTCGAATGCTGCTGACGACCATGCACCGGGCTGAGCCCGATGGAATCGCGGGCAATGAGGACTGCGGTCAGATGAGTGCCTGGTATCTGATGAGTGCGCTCGGCCTCTACGCAGTTGATCCCGTCAGCGCGCGTTATGTTTTTGGCAGCCCTCTGTTTGACCGGGCGGATGTGCAGGTGGCGCCGGGGCGCAAGCTTACCATCGAGGCGCGGAACAATGCGCCCGACCATCCCTATATTCAGTCGGTGCGGTGGAACGGTCGGTCTTACTCCAAAGCGTGGATCAGCCACGCAGAGCTTGCTAACGGCGGGCACTTGGTGTTTGAGCTGGGTCCCCGGCCGAATCCGGCGTATGGCGCCGCGCCTGAGGATCGCGCCACGTGACCCGGTTCGCAGGCATGCAGACAATGTTGACCCGTGTGCTCCTCCTGGTAGTGCTGCTCCTGGCAACGGCGGTCAGCCGGGCAGATCCACTCGAAACCTACACCCCTGCGCCCGAGAATCTGGCCGCGCGCCAGTGGTTCCAGGACGCGAAGTTCGGCGTGTTCCTGCATTGGGGGCTCTACAGCGAGCTCGGCGGCGCCGGCAAGATGGGCATCGCCGAATGGATAATGAACGACGCGCAGATTCCTGCCCGGCATTACGAGCGGCTCGCGAAATTTTTCAATCCAACTTCGTTCGATGCCGACGCGTGGGCAAGGACGTTCAAAGTCGCCGGCGCCCGCTATGTCGTGATCACGGCCAAACATCACGAAGGCTTCGCGATGTTCGCGAGCAAGGTCAGCCCCTACAACGTCGTCGACGCCACACCCTTCAAGCGCGACCCGCTCGCCGAACTGGCCGCCGCCTGCCGCAAGCAGGGGATCAAGCTGTTCTTCTACTACTCGCAGCTCGATTGGCATCATCCCGACTACTTTCCGCAGGGCACGACCGGCCACGGCGCCGAGCGGCCCGCTGGCGGCGATTGGGATCGCTATATCGACTATGAGAACGCCCAGCTGCGCGAGCTTCTGACGCAGTACGGCCCGATCGGCGGCATCTGGTTCGATGGCTGGTGGGATCAGAAGGATACCGCGCTGCGTAACCGCTGGCGCCTCGCCGAGACATACGGGCTCATCCATAGCCTGCAACCCGCAGCGATGATCGGCAATAACCACCATCAGCCGCCGTTTGTGGGCGAGGACTTCCAGATGTTCGAGCGCGACCTGCCCGGCGAGAACAGCATGGGATTCAACAGCGCCACCGTCAGCCGGCTACCGTTGGAGATGGCGGAGACCATGAACGGTTCCTGGGGCTTCAACCTGATCGATGATCAGTTCAAGTCGGTCCGGACCCTGGTGCGCAGCATGGTCTCGGCCGCGGGGCGTAACGCGAACTTCCTGCTGAACACCGGACCTCTGCCGAACGGGGAGCTTCAGCCGGAGAACGTCAAGACGCTCGGGGAGATCGGGCGCTGGCTGCAACAATATGGCGAGAGCGTGTACGGCACGCGTGGCGGACCAGTCACTCCGCGACCCTGGGGTGTCACTACCAGGAGCGGCAATCGCGTCTACGTTCACGTTCTCGATTGGCCCGACACCCAGCTGTTCATACCTCTCAAGCAACCCATCCGCAGTGCTCGCCTGTTGAGGGACGGACGCGCTGTCGCGGTCAGAAAGCGCCCTGACGGCCTCGAACTTACCATCCCAGCGCCCGCCGCGGACGAATGGGACCGCGTGATCCGCCTGGATCTGCTCGAAGGCAAAGGAGGCTGATTTCAGGTGCGCCAGAAAGTCGTGGTTGCTGTTGAATTTTGTCTGTGCCGCAACCTGGGGCTCTTCAGCCTGCGCCGCAGACTTCACCGGCGAGTGGGGAGGGCTCCTGCCCGACCCCTTGCGCGTGATCGTCCATATTCAGGAGTCCGGCGGAAAATACGGCGCAACTGTTGAGATTCCGGACGAGACGGACGAGGTTTTTCACCCCACAATTGCGATCTCGCCGCATCGTCTGACCATGACCGGGCGGCGATCGATGCGATGGCCCCGAAACGGCCACAGGAGGCAGCGATCGTGGCCGCCCCTCTGCCGGGACAATCGCGACGCCACCGTGATGGAGCTGCCTGGCCTCAATCACATGTTCACCACCGCCCGAACCGGGACGGAATGGGTGTCACCGTGCCTCGACCAGCGCAACCTTTCCGACACCACTCTCCGCCAACACGAGCTTGCCGTCGGCCGTCGGCATCATGTTGCGCACTACGCCGCCGCCCGAGGGTATGGGCCAGGTCTGGAACTTTTGCGACCTGGGGTCGAATCGCACGAGTGTGTTTGGGCGGACGCCTGACTCGCTGTACCAGACGATATCGTCGAGTACCGTGATTCCGTAGGGTTGGGACCCAGGTCCGCCGGGAGAGGGCCATTCGCGGGTGGTGCCGGTCTTCGGATCGAACCGGCCCAGTGAGCCGCGCGAATAGTCGGAGAACCAAATCGCATCGTCGCTGCTGATCCCGATCCGGCGGGGCCGGGAAGCCGCATCCGGTAGAACGAACTCGTGGATGCTCATCGTGTCCGGATCGATACTCCCGATCCGGTTCGAGCCGAACTCGGCAAAGAACGGCACACCCTTTGAATTGACGGCTATGCCGTAAGGAAGCGCATATGCGGTGGGTACGGCAACCAACTTCACTTCGCCGGTACGGGGCACGATCCGGCCGATCCTGTTTCCGGCCTGTACCGTAAACCAGAGCACGCCCTTGTGATCGAAGATGGGTGTGTGCGGATCGCGCGCGTTCGGATAAGGCAGCTTGAATTCGGTGATTGCGCCGGTCTTCGGGTCGAGCTCGCCTATGTAGCCGGCCGAGTTCGCCGTGAACCAGATGTTGCCGGCCGCATCGGCGGTCAGTCCGTGAGGACCTGAGTTGGGAGTACGGGTGCGGTACTCCCTGATCGTGCCGGTTTGCGGATCAATCCGCCCGAGGAGGCTTGCGCCCTGGCCGGTGTACCAGATCGCACCATCCGCGGTGGCAAGCGGGTCATGCGGGAATGCGTTTTTCGTCGCAACGGCCCATTCCTTGAACGTGACCTGGACGCTGCCGGGCTCCTGGCCCACGCATACGGCGGCCGACAGCAGCGCAATCGCCACGAACATCCAGACTGTTCTGAACACCCGCATTCTCCGTAAGTGCAGGGAGTGCAGACGATCTTACTACTCCCCAGGACCAACAGGTGCAACAAACTTTCGCCTGCGGATGAAAGACAGACGAAAGACGGCGGTGGCGCGATCTTGTCGGGAGTTGAGTTCCCCCGTGTCGGATCGCGTCAATGGCCAAGGTGACGCTATGGTACACGGAGGAACCAACCGGTGCTCATATCAGTGAGCGGCCGTTTCGCCCTGCGAGGTTTTTCCGGATTTGTTTTGGCCCGCAGACGCGTTTTTCTCGCCCGCGCCACCGCCATCGGTGGGCGTCGCAGCATTCTGCCCGCCATTCGCGCCTTGTTGTTGACCATTCGAGCCGGCGTGAACCTCTATCTTGTGTGACTTGTCCTGGACCGACTGGGGTTTCGCGATCCGGATCGTCAGGAGACCGTCCTGAAGTTGGGCCTCTACCTGGTCCGGATCGGGGGAGAACGGAAGCCGGAACGCACGGACCATACGGCCGTATTCGCGCTCCGTGACGCTATAGTCACGTTGTCCGCCGTTCTCGGTTCTTTCATCGCGAGTCTCCGCGCGGATAGTCACTACATCGTCATCGAGTGAAACTTCAACGTCCTGCTGCGATACTCCCGGCAGTTCGGTAACAATCGAGATGTCCTTGTCCGTCTCACTGACTTCGGTGCGCGCCATCGCCAGCTGCGGCGGCGAAATGGCTGCAAAGGGAAGGCGAGTGATGGCCGTGAGCATGTCCTCAAACATGCGACTCATGTCCGGGTATGCACTGGGGATCAATCCCTGGTTGCGCTGCGGGCGCAGCCCTGTTGCAGGACGTGTTGCGAGGTCGGTTGATCTTAAGGCCATGGGGCCCTCCTCAATAGCGTAATGGGTCAGCTCCCACTATGGCGCCGGGGCGCATATCTGCGTTGACTTGCATCAATTCGCGGCGCGACCTGAAGCTGCAGCCGACAGGCGCGCAGTTGAAATTCATGCAGGCAAGTCATTTGCTCAGTGATGCCGCGGTATAGGATGTCGCACCATCGAGGCATCGACCCGCTGCGAAGTGTTCGCTTCGGTGCAGCCTTCATGCTGCGGAGGACGCCGCCATGCCGCACCCAACCTCTCGCGGCCCGGGCAAACCGGGCGGCACCGCGCGCGTGAGCCGAAAACGTGTCGCAGTGTCTGATTCCGGCAAGTCCGGCACCTCCACGTCACCGCTGCCCTTGCGCCCCCGGCGGCGGGCCGCGTCCGAGCCGAGTACACGCAAACTGGCGCAGAACGCCAGCCTGCGCTTGAGCGAGGTGCTGCAGAATCTGAAGAAGTGTGCTGCCGCGATCCAATCTCTCGACGCGAAGTTAAGGCAACACAACCAGGAACAGGATAGGCTCCGGCGCCAAATGGATTATTTCGCGCTCGGGCAGAAAATCACCCGAACGGGCAGTTGGGCCTGGAACCTGTCGTCAGGGAAGTTGTTCTGGTCACGGGAGCATTTCCGCATCTTCGGGCTGGACCCTGAAAATAACAAAGTCTCTTATCGTGTTTTTTTCCGTATGATCCACGCCGATGAGCGGGCACACGTCGAACGGGAGTTTCAGGAAGCAGTTCGCGCTGGTCGCGACTTCGACAGCGAGTACCGCATAGTCCGCCCCGATGGTCAACTGAGGTACATCCAGAGTCACGCCTACCCGGTTTTCGGAGAGTCCGGCGAGCTCATGGAGTATGTGGGCACGGCTGCGGACATCACGGAGCAAAGGCAGGGTGAGGAGTCATTAGGCAGCATGCAGGCAGAGCTTGCGCAGGCCTCGCGCGCCATCACCCTCGGACAGCTGATGGCAACCATTGCACACGAAGTGAATCAGCCCTTGGCAGCTCTCGTTGCCAATGCTGGCGCGGCTGTGCGCTGGCTCGCTGGAGATCCGCCACGCATCGACAAGGCCCGGCAGGCGCTGACACGTATCGCCAGGGACGCGAACAGGGCGAGTAACGTCATTGCGCGAATCCGGGCGCTCATAGGTGGGACTGACGTGCAGCGCAGCCCGCTCGACTTGAACTCAATCGTTCACGAGGTGATTGCGTTGGTGAGATCGGAGCTACGCCGAAACAACATTACCGTGCGCGCCCACCTGGATGAGAATTTGCGGCAGGTACGCTGCGACCGGGTACAGATGCAGCAGGTTCTTCTCAATCTCATTGTGAACGCGATCGAAGCCATGGTTACTGTCATGACCCAGCCCAAGCTGCTGGCGATCGCCACTGTAGCGGATGTCGCCGGCGTGATGGTGTCGGTCAAAGACTCGGGCGTAGGGCTCGACCAACTGGTGTTGGAGCGGGTATTTGAGCCGTTCTACACCACCAAGCCGCGCGGCATGGGCATCGGCCTGGCGATCAGCCGGGCCATTATCGAGGCGCACGGCGGCCGGATCTGGGCTGTGCCCAACGAAGCGTCGGGAACGACGTTCCGGTTCCGGTTGCCCTTCAACGGGACACCTGCCGAGTGAAGCCATCGAACGCCGTCGTTTATGTCGTTGATGATGATGTCTCGGTCCGCGAGGCCCTGGCCAGTCTGATCGGGTCTGTTTCACTGAATGTAGAGTGTTTCGCGTCCCCCCAGGAGTTTCTTCGCCGGCACAGCAGGGACGGTCCGTCGTGCCTGGTCCTCGATGTGCGCATGCCGGGCCTGAGCGGCCTCGACCTGCAGCGCGAGCTGACTCGCACGGCGCAGCCGATTCCCATCATCTTCATTTCGGGCCATGGCGATATCCCGATGGCGGTGGGGGCCATGAAGGCGGGTGCCATCGAGTTTCTGGCCAAGCCATTTCGCGACGAGGATCTATTGGATGCCATACGGCAAGCCCTCGAGCGTGATCAAGCTGCCCGGGGCCGCCGCGCGGAGCTTGCCAGAATCCGCGGCCGCTATGCACAGCTCACGGCGCGTCAACGTCAAATCGCTAAGAAGATCGTGGAGGGGAGGCTCAACAAGCAGATCGCGGCCGAGCTTCACCTGAGCGAGAACACCATCAAGGTGCACCGCCGGCGCATTATGGAAAGAATGGGTGCGGCCAACGTGGCGACATTGGTCCACCTGATGGAGCAACTCACTTAAACCGTGCCAACGTCGCAACCCGGGTGCACCCGATGAAGTAACTCATCTAAACCGTGGCCTCCGTCAAAGCAACTCTATGCGGATCGAGCCGATCCTATGTAACAGGCTCGCATCTCACAGGGCAGTACGCGACGGGCCCATGGCCAAACGGAAACGACAATTCTTCGTGGCGATCGTGGACGATGACGCAGGAATGCGCGCCGCGATCAAGGATCTCCTCAACTCGAATGGCTGGCGCACGCGCAGCTTCCCGAGTGCCGAGGCCTTCCTTCAATCCATGGACGGTGGCGAGCCGCCGGGCTGTCTCATTCTCGACTACCGGCTGCCGGGCATGAGCGGGCTCGAGTTGCACCGTGAGCTGCAGGCGAAGGGCCGGGCCATCCCGGTCATCTTTGCAACCGCCGATGACGAGGCTTTCCGTCTCTTGAAGTCATCCGCTGCGAAGGCGGATGCGCTGGCAGTGCTGCGCAAGCCATTCGACCCCGACGAGCTCCCACGCTTGGTGAAGGCCGCGGCCCAGGCCCGGCGAAAGCGCTGACCGTACCGCCATTTACCGCAGTTGGTTTGCGCTACCGCCAGGGGTAGCAGGCGCATCCGAAGGTGTACTGGCGGCCCATCCTGCCAGCACCTAACGTGTTCCCCGTTGCCAATGCATCTGACAGGAAGGAGCGGGCGGTGGATATTCCAATGTCAGCCTCGATTCACAAGTGCGCGTGGGAAATTCGCGGCGACAGATCCCTCGGAGCGTTGGAGCGCCTGGCCGTTGTAGCCCGCTACGAAGCCGGCGAGGCGGTCTATCGTTGCAACGACCCGATCGAACACTGGTATCGCGTCGTGCGTGGTGCTGCACGCAAGAGTGCGTTGAGTGGTGACGGGCGCCGGCATATCGTGGACTTCATGTTGCCGGGTGATTTCTTCGGATTCGGCCTGTCCCGTCCCCGCCAGTTTTGCGTGGAGGCGATCTTCCCAGGAACCCTTATCGCACGTTACGCCCGCATGGCCGTTGAGCGGCTTGCGGACTCCGATCCGGTGATCGCGCGGAACATCCGCGAGCTCGCCTTCGAGGCGATTGTCCGCTTGCAGGGACGCATGGTGATTCTCAGCCGGTCCAAGGCGCTCGAGAGAGTGAGCTCGTTCCTGCTGGAGATGGCTGATCGCAGCCGCATCAGCCCGACTCACGCCGTGTTCCTGCCGATGTCACGGTATGACATCGCCGACTATCTCGGACTCGCGGTCGAGACCGTGAGCCGCGCTCTGACCGAGCTGCGGCAGCGTCACGTGATCGCTTTCCGCAGCGTGCGGCAGGTTCGCATCTGCGATCGCGCTGTCCTGGAAGGGCTCGCGGAAAAGCTGGCCGAGCAGGGCTCACAGCCCTCCAGGCAGCGCGCGACTGCGCTCGCCGGCCAAGGCGAAACAAACCAGCTGTCGAATTGATGTCTGTCAAGGCAGCGGTGCCAGGGTATATCAGGATACCAACACCGGAGCGTTGAATCGCGGCATCGGACCCGCCACCGGTGCCACGAAGGTCGGTAGTTGTCCCGCAGTCGGTGACGATTCGCGCCGGGGACTGGAGGTAAGCTTAGGATGCGCGTCACCGAGACTCACTTTCGTTCCTTGGCGGACTTACTGCCACAGTTCGTGTGCATCGTGGACGAGAGCGGACGTGTGTCGTATGGCAACCCGAGCTGGTATGAATTCATGGGAATCGGGGCCGGCAGCCCGTTTCTCGCCAGCTTTCTGCCGGCGCTGCATCCGGTGGACCGCTCGCTCTGGGAGCGGACCTGGGAACAGGCTGTTGCTTCCGGAGAGCCCTACGTGTTGGAACGCCGGGTCCGTTTCACGACGGAATCGGACTACGTACGGCAGCTCGAACGGGGTAATCCAGTTCGAGACCGTGACGGCAGGATCGGAGAGTGGATCCTGATTGCGGCCGATGCAGACGAGAACGAACGTCTCATTGCACAGTTGCGCCGCTCCATCGCGGGCAAGGACAGGTTTCTTGCGCTGCTCGCGCATGAGATGCGAGGGCCGCTGGCGCCGCTGTCGAGTGCCTTGCAGCTGCTCGGGCTGCACATCGATGAACCGCAGGTGGTGAGGCAATCAAGCACCATGATGGGGCGCCAACTTGCCCAACTGGTGCGGCTCGTTGACGATCTGCTCGACCTGGCGCGGTCTCAGAACGCTCAGATCGCGCTCAAGCGCGGGGTGCTCGAGCTCGAAACCGCCGTCAGGGCGGCAGTGGAGGCTGCGCAGCCGCTCATCACCGCGCACGGGCATCATTTGACCCTGGCACTCCCGGCAGACACCATGATGGTTGACGGTGATGCGGGGAGGTTGACCCAGGTGTTTGCAAACCTGTTGGTCAATGCCGCGAAATTCACGGAAAACGGGGGCCAGATAAGCATTTCGATCGAGAGGGATGTGGATTGGGCTCTGGTTAGAGTGCGGGATTCGGGCATAGGAATCCGACGCGACATGCTAGCGCGTGTATTCGACGCCTACGTGCAGGCTGAGGGCGGCTCGGCGGCCTCCAGGGCCGGGTTGGGTTTGGGCCTCGCGCTGGTGCGGCACCTGATCGAGCTGCATGGCGGCACGGTCAACGCCTACAGTGAGGGGCCAGGGCGGGGAAGCGAGTTCATCGTGCGCTTGCCGTCTGTTCGCGGCGCCGAGTGCCTGCCAGGATGTCCTGCAAACGCATGCAACTCCGCCTTGCTGACGTAAGCCCGCGGGATTAGCCTCCTCGGAATGCCCTCGGAACGTTGGATCCGTTACAAGGCCCGGTGGAATGTGCTGACGTACTACCAGCGTTTCGAGAGCGCGGTCGCGTTGGTTTTGACCGCCGTGATCGCGCTCATCATTCTCGTCGCGTTGTACCGCCTTTGCGTCGGGGTGGTCGCCGGGCTGCTGTTAGGCGCTCTCGATCCGCTGGAGCACACGGTATTCCAGACGGTCTTCGGCCAGATCATGACCCTGTTGATCGCGCTCGAATTCAATCACACGTTGCGGTTTTTCGTGACCCGGCATGAAAGCATCATACAGACCCGGGTCGTGGTGCTCATCGCACTGCTGGCGCTGGCGCGCAAATTCATCATTCTCGATATAAACGAGACCAGCCCCGGCTATCTGCTGGGGCTCGCGGCGGTTACGCTTGCGCTGGGCCTTACATACTGGCTCATGCGGCAGCGCGACGAGGATGATGATCGGAGGCCAGGGCAAGAGTGACATTGCCCGCGCCCGTGACGATGAGGTTGATCCCCAGCAGCAGACCAATACCCCACAGTGCGGTCGAAGGCCATCCGAGCAACAGGATGACTCCCACGAGGATACTGCTGACGCCGGCTGCCACAAGCCAACCCCAGCCGGGAACGGGGCGCAGTCCTGCTCCGAACACGACACGGGCGCTACCTTCTGCGATCAGCAGAATCGCGATCAGTACGGCAAGCGTCAATGCACCGCCGAAGGGGTATAGAACTACGAGCACCCCGGCGATCCCGTATAGCAATCCTCCGAGCCCATACCATGTAGAACGTCGCCACTCCCTGACTTTGAATGCGTGAACAATCTGCATGATCGCAGTCACGATCAACACGGCGCCGAATACACCTACGGCTGCGAGGGACGCAACCACAGGTACGGCAATGGCAAGGCCACCGGCAATGATCTGCACAATCCCCAGTGCGAGCAACCATCCCCACCGGTAGCCAAATGAGGTTGCTGGGATATCCGCGTTCATTGTGTCGCTCATCGTTGGCATATCAACTCCTGTTTGTCCGCGGGAACTCAGGATGGTGGAAAGTCAGCGTTGATCGTCTGTCCGGTAGGCAGCTGGCATTGCCCCTGGCCGCCACCTTTCATTCCTTCCGAGGAACGCAGCAGCCGGAACTGGCAGCGCATGCGCTGTCCATTCGGCCCGGCAAGGTTGGCGACCACGTGCCCGGTGTAATGCTCGATGAAGGAGTCTGAGGGGCCGGGCCCCCAGTACGGCCAACCGTACCATCCGGGATACCAGGGATCCCACAGCGGGCCGATGGTGTCTATGTGCGACTCCTTTGTAATCTGATAGAACTTGCCTTCGTACGTTTGCTCTGTGCCATCGGGCATCGTTACCGTGGCCTTCATATTTCCAGACGAGGGGTCTGACTGCTCCCAGGTGAAGCGGGCCTTCACACCACCAGCGGCGGTGGGGGATTCACCCGTGCCTTCACCCGTGCTCTTGCAGCCCGAGAGTGCTGCACCAAGGAACAAGGCCAGGGACAGCGTGGCCGTGGCAAAACGATTCATGACAACGTGCTTTCGCATGGTGAGCTATTGATAGCCCGGCGGCAGTCACGAGTCCTTGATGGCTATCAATTCGTTGCGGGGAGGACCCAAGGCGGCCGGGCGCGCGAACGCCGCCCGCGGATCTTCAGTTCAACAACAGGACCTCGACGTTCCCGGTGGGCCTTTCGACATTCAGCCCCACCGTGCCCGAATAGCGCTGCAAGATCAGATCGGCGGTGGCATTGCCGACCTGCAGGTTGCGGATCGACAGCCGGTCCAGACCCTCGGGCAGGTGCGGGTGTTGGATGATGATCCGGTTGAGGCGGGAGTCGATCCTGACACCCAGACACGACTGCAGCAGCATGAATACGGAACCTGAGGCCCAGGCTTGCGGGGAGCACGCGACGGGATAGCTCGTCGGGGGCTTGCCCTCCCGCCGGCGGAACCCGCAGAACAGCTCAGGAAGGCGACTCGCGTCGAAGTACGTCGATGCATCGAGCTGTGATTTGAGAATGCGCAGCGCCAGGGTCTTGTCCTCGCGAAAGCTCAGGCCCGCGGCAATCAGTGCATTGTCGTGCGGCCAGATCGAGCCGTTGTGATAGGACATCGGGTTGTAGCGCGGCTCGAGATCGGCCACGGTGCGTACACCCCAGCCCGAGAAAAAGACATCGTCATGCAGGCACTTGACGATGGCGGTCGCGTGTTCCGGCCGGGCGATGTCCGTGAACAGGCAATGACCGGCATTCGAGCTGCGTACGCGGCATTGATTCTTCGCACCGTCCAGTGCCAGTGCATACATCGCGATCTCCGGGCACCAGAAGCGCTGCTGAAAGCGCTCCCTGATTCCCCGGGCGGCGTCGGTGAGCGTGCGCGTACGGTCGCGGTGTCCCAGCACTTCTGCCATTTCGGCGGCGGCCAGGAACGCGGCATAGGCGTAACCCTGGACTTCGCACAGCGCAATAGGTCCTTCGGCAAGCCTGCCGTCGGCGTGGAACACCGAGTCATGCGAATCCTTCCAACCCTGTTGAATCAGCCCGTTTGGCGAACGGCGCTGATACTCGATGAATCCGTCCTGATCGGCATCTCCGTAGCGCTCCAACCACTCGATTGCCGCCGCAACGTTGGGCCACACTGACTGCATGAATGATTCGTCGCCAGTACGGCGGAAATATGCGCCTGCCAACATGACGAACAACGGGGTCGAATCGACGCTCCCGTAGTAGGAGCCGAACGGAACTTCGCCCAACGCCGCCATTTCACCTTTGCGCGCCTCGTGCAGGATCTTCCCGGGCTCGGCGTCCCGATTCACGTCCTGCTCCTTGGCCTGCGTTTTCGCCAGGAAGGTCAGCACACCGCGCGCGATATCGGGCGCCAGCCACAGGCATTCCAGAGCCGTAATGATGCCGTCGCGGCCGAAGGTCGTGTCAAACCAGGGCACACCCGCATACGGATACAGTCCCGTCGGTGTGGACGTGAGCAGCATGCGAAGGTCGGCCGCCGACCGGTCGAGCCATGCATTCAACTGTTGGTTCGAAGTATCGACCACGCATTGCAGGCGATCCTGTTCCGCCTGGGCTTTCTGTGCCGCTGCCAGAGCGGCAGGTTGGGAGGACCGCGCAGGCCGGGCAGCCTGTGCACCGCCGGGTGAGGATTCGCACCAGATGTCCACGCAGAAGACCTGCTCGCTGTGGGCCTCGAGGCGCACCTGCAGCTTGACTTCCGATCTGCCGATCGTGTGCGGCTCCGGATTGCACTCGAGGCGCGTGTGGCGCTCTACACCGTCCAGGCCTTCGTATCCCAGCGAGATGTAGTTGGCGCCGGTGCGCGGCTCCAGCAGCCGCCCGCGCCGCGGCCGCTGTTGCCCGCGAACTTCGAAGATATCGGCGTAGTCCGCGGCGAACTCGATCGTAAGCGCAATGTCGAGCGGCTCGTTGATGAAGTTACGAACGTGGATCCGCTCGTGGCACGTATCGGACCGGATCATCTTGGAGCGATAGACGTGCAGGCTGCCGCGCGGCACGACGATCTGGCCGTCAACATACAAGTCCGGATTGGTGAGATCGGCGGACATCAGCAGATTGTCGCGGTGAACGGCCGAGCTCAATAACAGCGGGCGGGCGCCCATGAGCTTCAGTGTCAGCTTCGACAGATAGCGCGTACCCCTGTGGTACAGCCCTTCCTCGTGACGGGCGTGGGCATCGATGTCGCCGGAGTCATTGAACAGGCCACAGGTCTCATCGTGCTTGAGCACGCGAAGCCGCTCTGGAACGGGCACTTCCGGAGCGGAGATGTAATAGCGCTCTACACTTTCGGTCATGACACGGGCCGGGTCTGCTGCAGTGCAAGTTCGTACACGTCGCAGTAGCCCTGCGACATTTGCGCGACCTGGAAGCGCTGTTCGAACTTCTCGCGGCAGCGCTTGCGGCTCAGGCCGCGCGCGCGTGCAACACAGTCAACTGCAGCGTCCAGGTCATCGACGATGAAGCCGGTCACTCCGTCGTCAATGATCTCAGGTACCGACCCGCGACGGAATCCAATCACGGGAGTGCCACAAGCCATGGCTTCGATCATGGTGAGTCCGAACGGTTCGGGCCAGTCAATCGGAAACAGCAACGCAATCGCATCACCCAGAAAGCGCGTCTTCTCAACCTCGGTGATTTCACCGATGAAGTCAATCAGGGACCCATCGATCAGGCAGGCGACCTCGGTCTCGAAGTATTCCTGGTCCGAGCGGTCGATCTTGGCCGCGATCTTCAGTGGAATGTCGCTGCGGCGCGCTATCTCGATCGCGCGCTCGATGCCCTTTTCAGGAGCGATGCGGCCGAGGAAGGCCAGGTACTGCCCCGGCGTTTCGGTGGCCGTATGAATCTGCAGCGGCAGTCCGTGATAGACCGTTGCAAGCCAGTTCGCGCTCGCTATGGGGCCCCGCTGTGCGTTCGAGATGGAGACCAGCGGCTGTTCGCTGAACTCGCGGTACAGAGCTGCCAGGCCGGGGGTGTCGAGGCGTCCGTGCAAGGTGGTCACGGAGCAGACCCTGGGGCAACGTCGCGCCACAGGCAGATGCAGCCCATCGGTATGAAAATGGATCACATCGAAGGAACTCGCATGCCGGCAAACCCGTTCCAACATCAGGGCATGCAGTGCAAAGGCATCGGGGCGCGCCGGGTCCAGGCGCAGCGCCCGGTCGCATATGGCTATCAGCTCGGCCGCGGTAACCGAGTCGCCGCTGGCGAACAGTGTGACCGCATGCCCCTGGCGAACCAGGTCTTCGGTCAGATAAGAGACAACTCGCTCCGTTCCACCATATAGTTTCGGTGGCACGCTCTCAAAGAGCGGTGCGACCTGTGCAATCCGCAAGCGCGGGTGAAAAGAGCTTCTCGTCATGCTCACCGGCCTACAAGGGCTTCCTGCCTCCTGCAGCAATGTCGGTGCCCGGATCGCTGTTGCGCCTGACTGGTGTCAATTCGCGGCACGAGCTGGCAAGCTACAATCGGCAGCCATGAGCTCTTTGCCGCGTGTTGCCGCCTTGACCCGCGAGCGAGTGGCGCGCGAATTCGATGACCGCGGTCCCGAAGTGTGCCGTACCGAGATCACTCTCGATCTCGAGGCGAATAATCCCGAACTGCTCGATATGGCCGCGCGTTGTGCCCGTGACGTGGGCAATTTCGCTCGCGTCATGACGTGGTTCTGCATGTTCTATCGGGTGTTGAATGCGCAGGCGCGCGCCGGCCTCGGTGCATCTGCCGACCCGGCCAAACAGCAACTGAGCCTGCTGCCGCGAGTGTCAGCTGCAACGCGAGCCGAAATAGTGAGGCGCATCCAGAGCGCGGGTTCGCAGGAGTTCACGCGCGAGACAGTCGCGGACCTCGAGAGCAACAACCCCGAGCTGCTGATCATGGCGCACAACTTCGCCACGGACCATTCGGATTACGGCGGCGTGATGCAGGGCTTTGCCCTGCTGTACGCCTCTTTGTTGGCCGAGGCGGCCCAGGAGCGCGAGGTCCTTCACTAAGCGCCGGCCTGGATGGGTGGCGCGGTAGCCCGAATCACCGCTTTGGTCAGCCATTCACCCCGCTGCGTACGCCGGTCATGAAGTCTTCCCGGATGCGCGGCAGGTAAGTGTGCCGCCTGAGATCCTCCTGAAACGAAGGCACGTTGAGGCCAACAGCTGCCGCAGCAGCGGCGAGCACGCCATTGGTGAGAGGTGCTTCAGCCGCGAATAACGTGCTGTGCATTTGCCAGAACAGGCGCTGGCTGCCCGCGGCTTCGGCCGCTTCGGCGGCAGTCTGTGCATGGGGATGTACCGTGCTGATAGGAAAGTGTCGGAACACAAAGCGGAGTCATGAAGCTATCCTTCCAGTGACGCCGCCATGGTGACAATCCGGCTGCGCTTCGCATTGATCGATATCAAAAGCGCCGCTACTGACGCGGGTCAATGCCAAGACTGACGCCGGCGGCCAGACTACCGTCGGCGTGCACACTACCGTTCGTTACCCCGGGAGATAGCCATGAGTATCCGTAGACTCGAGCGCAGCGATTGGGGATGGTATTGCATACACACCTCGCGGGTGTTCATGGGCAAGCAGGCGGATATCGAGGTGGGTTCGCTGGAGGTGGGGTTTCAGACCGAAGCGCGCCGGCTGCCGCTGATCGGGATGTCATACGACCCGAAGAGTGACGTGCTGACGCTTCTGGTCGGCGACCTGAGTCACATGATTCATGCACCGCGCGAGCTCTATGTAGATGAGCAGCCTTTGGGACTCATCGCCTTTCAGGTTGTGGACGCCGAAGGCGTGCGGCAGATCATCACGTTGCGGGAGCCGCTGATGCTGCCCGTGCTACGTGAATTTCTGAGCTGAGACGAAGTCAGCATGCGCCCCGACAATGACATCAGGCGCGACGTCCTGCAGGAGCTCGATTCCGACCCGAAAATAGCATCGCGCGATATCGCTGTGTCTGTGCGCGACGGCGTCGTGACTCTCGCGGGGTTCGTGCGCGGGCTTGGGGAAAAGTCGCAGGCGGAGGCGGACGCGAGGCGTGTCGAGGGTGTGGTTGGTCTTGCCAACGACATCGAAGTTCGATTGCCGCTGCTGAGTGGAAGGCCGGATCCGGATATCGCGCGCGAGGTGATTGCCCGCATCCACGGTGAGATGCCCGACCTCCGAGAGCAGATTCGCGTGCGTGTAGCTGACGGACGAGTCACGCTCGAGGGTGAGGTTGAGTCACATGATCAGCGAGCCATTGTCGAGGATCTGGTGCGGACCGTGAAAGGCGTCAGGAGGATCAGCAACGACATCGTCGTCAAACCGCAAATTCTGCCAATGGAGATCAAGCACATGATCGAGACTGCATTCGAGCGCCGCGCGGAGATCGATGCTGACTCCGTAACAGTTGAAGTCGGCCCCAATGGCACGATCATCCTCCAGGGGTCGGTGCAATCCTGGGCCGAGCGGGAGGAAGCGGAACGCGCGGCCCGGTCTGCAGTGGGTGTGGTGAAAGTCGAAAACCGGCTTCAGGTTGTCAGCTAGCGCGCTGCGGTCCCGCGGCGTACCGATTGACCCGAATCAAGGCGGGATGGCCGCTCCGGGGGCGAAAATAGTGTGTAGGCGGATGCAGCCCGTCCTACGAGCACTTCACCGTCAGGAGAGTCATTCATGAAAGTGTATGAGAACCGTGGCCATGACGCGCACCTCGGGCGCGGGCGTCGCTCTTTCAACCGTCAATGGCTGGCCGCGGTGTTGGCAGGTGTTGCTATTTCGGGCGCGCTCGTTCCGCAAGTCGTGCCAGCCGCAGTGGCTCTCGTCGTCGTCGATGTGGTGTCGGTAGCTGATGGCTACCGCTTCAGCAAGCTCCGGGGCGAAACGGTCTACAACTCGACGAGCGAGAAGATTGGCACTCTCGACGATCTGATTGTGGGCAAGGATCGCGTGTTGTTCGCCATCATACAGGTCGGTGGGTTCCTCGGCATTGGCAGCCGCCTGGTCGCGGTGCCCTACACATCACTGCAAATCAACGACGACGGCACGCGGATCGTGCTGCCGGGCGCGACCAAGGAGCAGCTGAAATCCCTGCCAGAATTCCACTATCGGTAGAAGCAACCCGGGAGTATGTGAAATGAGACTCGATTCAGACATTAAGCGAGACGTTGAAGATGAGCTGCGTTGGGATCCTGACATCGACGCGACCGACATTGGTGTAGCCGCTCATAACGGCGTCGTCACGCTTAGCGGCTTCGTGCGCAGTTACGCGCAAAAAACTCAAGCGGAACGCGACGCGAAGCGCGTTGCCGGTGTCGTGGGTGTGGCCAACGATATCGAGGTGCGATTGCCGGTCCTGGATCAGCGGCCGGACCCGGAAGTCGCTCGCGATGCTGTCAATGCGCTGAAGGCGGAGCTTCCATTCTCGTCGGAAAATATCAAGGTGGTCGTCAGGGATGGCTGGTTGACACTCGAGGGTACCGTCGAGTGGAACTACGCGCGCGAGCGTGCGGAAAACTCGGTGAAGCGCGTTCGTGGCGTGAAGGGCGTAACGAACGCGATCACGTTGAAGCCGAAAGTCGCACCTCAGGAGATCCGTCGCAAGATCGAGGATGCTTTGCGTCGCAGCGCTGAGATCGATGCAAGTCGTATCACGGTGGAAACCAACGGCAGCGAGGTGATTTTGCGCGGGACGGTGAAATCCTGGGCCGAGCGCGAGGAGGCCGAGCGTGCGGCATGGGCGGCGCCGGGGGTAGCCAGAGTAGATAACAGGATAACGATCAGTGTGTAGAGCGGCGCGAAGGGCCGGCGCGACTGCACGCTAGAACCGGCCCACTGGGCAGCGCCGCAGAGGTCCCCGCCTGACTGCGGCGCTCCCTTTTTCGAGTCAACGCCAACTCAACTCAATACGAGCACCTGTGCGCCGGGATTCCCGGCGCCGCCTCGTGTTGCAAGGACCCACCATGCGCACCCTCAAACCGACGCTTGCACTGTTACTCCTGTTTCTGGGCTCCCTTGCGGCGCAGCCGCCGTCATTGGCCCGCGATGAGCAGCCCATCGTGCCGATGGGCGCATTGGCGCACGCGGCCGCGGCTCTGGAGCAAAGTACGGGCGCCAAGGTTTTGGAAGTCCGGCTCGCGAATGCGCCGGGCGCGCCGGCATTCGAGGCTGCGATTGCAAGAAAGGACGGCGTGTTGTACATGCGCATCGAGGCGCCTGGTGACCATGTCACGCAGATCAAGGCACGTGATCTGCCGCCTTGGCTCCTCAACTACCACATGGAAGCTTGGATTCGCAGTATCTCCAAGGCGCAAGTACCGCTGGACGCAGCAATCAGGAAGGCGGAAGAACGAGATAACGCGCCCGCCATTGACGCCGGTATCGCAAAGCCGCTGAGTGGCACCAATGCCGTGTTGGCGTACTTCGTGGAGACGATGAAGGGATCCACGCGCCATGAGTCCGCCATCGATGCGACGACCGGTGCCCCCATAGCGAATCCTGACGAGCTCTACGAGGCCCGCAAGCCCGTGGATCTGGCGAAGCGCCTGGCGCCGGAGTGAGCCAGGGCCCTTGTCCGCCTGAAAAATGGCCGCCGTGAAAAATTGACCCTTAGGGGGCCGGTTATCAGCCGGCCGCTTTGGCGCGCCTGAACGTCCAATAACCAGCCGCATTTCGCGCGGCCCTCCCGCGCGCTGACCGTCTCCCCTCAGACGGCTCGGAAACCAGCCCTGTCAGATATGTTACCGGTGGACACTTGAAAGTGGTAATACAGCATGTTAGGCCACATTCCGCGCCGCTGTCTGACAAAGGGGGAGATCATGCGACGTATGCTGTTTTGGGGGACGGCCGCAAGCTCGATACTCGCTGCAGCGGCCGTGCCGGCTCAGACAACGGGCCCGGCGTCAGCGCAGCCGCGGGAAGAGGGCAGCGGTGCGAATGCGGCTGAAGCACCCCAGCTCCAGGAAGTGGTCGTCTCAGGGGTGCGTCGCAGCCTCGAGAACGCAATCAACACCAAACGCGACGCGGACGTCGTAGTCGATGCTATCTCCGCCGAGGAGGTCGGCAAATTCCCTACCGAAAACATCGCTGAATCTCTGCAGCGCGTCACGGGCGTCCAGATCTCCAGGTTCCGGGGTGAAGGCCAGAACGTCACGATTCGTGGTCTTTCTCCCGGTTTCACGCTCGTAGAACTCAACGGGCACACGATCGCAAACGCACTGGGCCCGTCCGGAAGCAACATCAGCCGCAGTTTCGATTTCACCATCCTGCCGTCGGAGTTCGTCAGCAAGGTGGAAGTGTTCAAGACGCCCAGCGCGGATATGGAGGAGGGCGGTCTGGCCGGTACCGTGGTTGCCCGCACGGCGAGAAACAGATCCGCGGCAGGGGGCTGAGCTGCATTGCCCCACAGCGGTGAGAGCTACGTCGGGTCACCGGCGCCGAGTTCTCGTATCAGCAGAACTTCGACTTTCTGCCGAAGCCCTTGGACGGCTTCGGGTTCCTGGCCAACTACACCTACCTGCAGAGCCACGGCGGAAGCGTGCCGCTGATTGGCGCGTCGAAGAACAACTACACGGCCTCGGTCTACTATGAGAAAGGCTGGTTCGGCGGCCGCGTGACCTACACCTATCGGGGCAAGTTCTACACCAGCACCGAAGGCAACACGCAGGACCAGGTCTGGGAGCAGCCCTTCGGGACTCTGGATGCCAACGTGACTTTCGGCATCGGCGATCATGTCTCGCTGGTATTCGAGGCCACCAACATCCTGCAGGACACCAACCGGTCGCGTTTCGAGCCGATCGATCTGATCAGCGATTACTTCGACAACGGGCGGCGCATCCTGGCCGGAGTGCGCGCAACCTTCTGAGACACGCGGTCCCCCGGGCGCCGGAGGCTCCTTGGCGTCGGCGCCCATCCCTGGCGCGGTCGTCCCGGCGCCGTCTATCCCCGGCGCAGCAGGGCCGAGGCGCTCCATAAGATTGGGACCTGCCCATGCAGGTCGCCGATGTTGCGTTTGCGATCGAGGTAGTACTGGTAATCGTTCTTTTTGTTCGTGCCCTCACACACCTCGCGGACGTCGGCGTCTGCGTTGATGTATCGATCAAACCAAGCCACCCCTTGCTCGCAGCGCGCGGGTAGGGGGCGGCTTGCAGCCAACCCTGTTTAACGCCCGTCACCATGGCGAACGTGAACATACCCGTGCAGGAGGTTTCCGGCCAGGCCTCGGGCCGGTCGATCAGCTCTCGCCACATTCCGTTCTCGACAAAGACGGAAGGATCCACGTGATCCGCCGTCGGAATCAGGTGTGCTTCCGCGCCGAACAGCGGCTCGAATCGGGCAATCAGTTTCCGCGTCAGCGCTTTGTTCCGGCTCAGTTGGGCGAAGGTCAGAGCGCCGTACCAGGTGCAGGTCTCCGGATACGTAATGCTTCCGGGCGGAGCCGGACGGCCGAAGTTGGTGTGCGGGGTCGCCACGAAACGCTCGGCGACGCGCGTGCCGATCTCTTTGGGTGAGCCGCCTTTCGGCCATGCCATGGGCCGAAGTCCGCCGCCGGCGCCAGCGCGCGCGCACAAGGGATTGCCACTACGGCGGCGGAAATGCCCGACAAAAGTGTGCGCCGCGTTACCGCCATGGCGTGCTGCTCACGTTGACACGTCGTCGCGCTGAAGTGATGATCATAGTTATTTGACCAATTCCGGTTTAAAGAATCCGATGGGTAGCAAGAACTTATCAGACAGCGAACGGCGGGGCGGAGCAGCGCCCGGGGGGCGGCTGTACAAGCGCGTTGCCGACGAGCTGCGTGCTGCAATTCTCTCGGGTCGCTACACGCCGGGCCGCCGACTGCCCGCGGAGCGCGAGCTCGGCGAGATGTTCAACGTCAGCCGGCCGACCGTACGCGAGGCGGTCATCGCCCTCGAGCTGCAAGGGCTGGTCGAAGTGCGTGTCGGAGCTGGCGTTTTCGTGCTCGAGCCGAACACCGCGGAGCGCGCGCGTGGGGCGGGTGCAGGTCCGGAGCTCATGATCGGACCCTTCGAGCTCATGGAGGCGCGCAAGATCATTGAGAGCGAAACCGCTGCTCTCGCGGCCACGTTGATCGACGATGAGCAGTTGGAGCGCCTCGAGAAGATCATTGACGGCATGGCGGAGGAAAACCGCCTCGAAATCCAAGGGGAGAGCGCCGACCGGCAATTCCACGTAGCCATTGCCGAGTGCACCGGCAACTCCGCACTGGTGGCCGTCATCGACGATCTGTGGAAGATCCGCGAAACCAGCCCGATGGTGATCAACCTGATGGAGAAGGCGCGATCCAAGGGTGTCAAACCGATGGTCGACGAGCATCGGGGGATTGTGGCGGCCTTGCGCAAGCGCGATCCCGTTGCCGCACGCGAGGCGATGCAGGGTCACATCACCCGCGTGATCGATGAACTGCTGCAGGCCACCGAAACCGAGGCCCTGCAACGTATTCAGACCGAAATCGCGGCGCGCCGACAGCGTTTTCGACGACCCATCTGAGCCCTGTCTTTGGCCCACTCCCGGGCCCAGTTCCGCGGCCCGCGGACCTGACTGACCAATGTTTACGAGTGGACAAGATATCTGGTACGGTCATTCCGTCTGCAATCCGGATAATTGGCCCGACCAATTGTGTACACCACTGTTTGCGTGCGAGTTGACGGGCTGCAGCGCCTTTCGAACTCAACTCATAAGGAGCGCGGCCTTTGAAATGCGTGTCCCCTGGAGCCGTGAGGACTGCGGCAGCACTGCTTGCAGCTCTCGCGATCGGCCTGTTCTGCGCTGGGTTCTCCGCAGCAAAAGAGGCCCAGCCGCAAAGTGGTGCGCTGAGCGCCGCGCCACCGCCTTTCGTGCCCTACACACCGCCACCGCAGAAGGCAGCGGCGCTGGCGCGCTGGCGCGACGCTTCTTTCGGCCTGTTCCTGCATTTCGGGGTCTATTCGACGTTCGGCGGTGAGTACGAGGGACGCCGCTCGGGTGCTTATGCAGAGTGGTTGATGCACGACGTCCGGATCCCAGTCGCGGAGTACCGCAAGAAGGTCGCCGGGGTGTTCAACCCGACGGAATTCAATGCCGACGAGTGGGCGCGGATCGCCAAAGAAACCGGCATGCGATACGTTGTCATCACCTCCAAGCACCACGACGGCTTCGCCATGTGGCACAGCAAGGTGACCGATTACAACGTGGTGGACGCCACGCCCTTTCATCGGGATGTGATCTGAGAACTGCGGGACGCCTGTCGCAAACAGGGGCTGCTGTTCGGCGTCTACTACTCGCAGTCTCAGGACTGGAGTCATCCGGGTGGGCAGCACAACACCTGGGATTTTCCGTGGGAACCGGATGGGAAGAACTGGTGGCGGACCGCCGATGGCAAGCGCAATCTCGAATGGGCGGCGCACTTCGAGCGCTCGTGGCAGTACGTCAACCAGAAGGCCATGCCGCAGCTGGAGGAGCTCATCACGGGCTACGATCCTGACATCCTGTGGTGGGACACGGGCACGATGCTTCCGTACGAAATGGCGCGCGCGATGTTCGACCGCGCCAATCAACTCAAGCCCTCGATCGTCATGAACGATCGCAACGGCGAGTCCTATGCGGGGGACAAGTATTTCGACTATCACGGTACACCGGACAAGCCGCGATATTTCCAGCCGGTCGACGGTTACTGGGAGGCGATCCCGACCACCAACGAGTCCTACGGCTACAACAAATCCGACAAGTCCCATAAGAGTCCGGCTGAGCTGGTCGAGCTGCTCGCGCGCGCAGCCTCGAAGGGCGGCAACGTCATGCTCAACGTCGGGCCAATGGGTACCGGCCAATTTTCCCCGGAGGACCGCAAGCTCCTCGCCGGCATTGGCGAATGGATGAAAGTGAACGGTGAGGCGATCTATGGCGCCGAGCGCACGCCGCTTCCGGTGCAGCCGTGGGGCACTTCCTCGCTGAAAGGTCACGACCTGTATTTGTCGGTGTTTGCTGCGCCCAAGAACGGCGCGCTCGTCATCGGGGATCTGCAATCGAGTCCCAAGCGTCCGACCTTCCTGGGCGCGGGCAACTCCGCTTTACCCGTGCGCCGCCTGGATGCTGATCATGTGCAGATCACCCTGCCGGCCGCGGCGCGCACCGCCCTGATTCCGGTGATCAAGCTGACGTTTGACACGCCAATCCAGGCTGGTAGCTCGTTGCCCGTGAGTCGCAGTCAGGCAAATGACTATCGCATTTTCGATGCAACGCTGGCCGGCGGTGTCGGCTGCGGCTCCAACACCTATGCGCGCGCGGGCTCGACCGACTGGACCAACCCGCAAGGCCGCGTCTGGTGGCCAGTGATTGTGCGCAGCGCCGGCGCGTACAAGGTGTCCGCGACCTACAATCGCGTGAAGGGAATTGGCGGCGGCGAATTCGCGGTCTCGGTGGACGGCCAATCCCTCAAGCAGGGCGTCGAGAGCGGTGACGTGACGCCCGATCTGCACAAGGGCGATGTCGTGACCCGCGAGCTCGGCGTGCTAAAAGTATCCGCGGGCCGGCATGAGCTGGCGATCACGGCTGTGAAGATCCCGCCGGGGCAGGAGCTGATTCGCTTCATCGGTGTAACGCTGACGCCAGTGGAGCGTTAGCGGTTAAGACGGCGGGCTCACGGAAGAGGGCTTGCGTGCGGGCCGGACCCTATGTAGACTTACAACTATGGGTAAGGATCGCAATGTGCGGATGTCCCTCCAGACGCTGCGGGTGCTGGAGGCGTTTCTCGAGAATCCAACCGATGAGCTGTCCGGCGCGGACGTGCAGAAACGCGGCAGTCTCGCCTCGGGCACGTTGTACCCCATTCTCCTGCGACTCGAGTCAGCTGGATGGTTCGTCAGCCGATGGGAGGCCATCGACCCCTCGAGCGCCGGTCGCCCGCGCCGCCGGCTATATCGCCTGACACCGACCGGACTCACTCGCGCAAGCGAGGTCTTCGCAAGCTTCGGCCGAGGAGTTCCAGCATGACCTGGCGCAATACCTTCGCTCCGCCGCCCGCAGCGGTAGTCTCCGACCAACCGGCGAGGTGGGTTGACGGGTTTGTCCGATCGCTGATTCAACACGCTGCCCGCAACGCTCCGTCGTCTCTGTCAGAACGGTTGGAAGAGGAGTGGTTGGCGGATTTGGCAGAGCGGCGTGGACAAATGGCGCGTTTGCGCTTTGGAATTGGATGCTGCTGGGCTACGAGAGTAATCGCGCACGAATACTCTGCGCCCAAGGTGTTGGCTGCCGTTTCTGCAACAGGGAATAAGGTTATGACTGCCTACGCACAACACGATTACTCGTTGTTCTCGCGCCGCTCGCTCGCTTTCGTGCTCATCGTCGGTGTGCACGGTGTGCTGATTCTCGTTCTCGCGAACGGCCTGGGCCACAACTTCGTCAAGGTGATTCCAACGGGGATGCAGATAGGGTGGGTGCCGGAGGTGCCAAAGAATCAGCCGCCGCCCCTGCCACCCCCTCCGACATTCAGGCCCCACGTGATCGACATTCCCCCGACGGACGATAAGGTGGACCTCCCACCCGACGACGGGCAGACCATTCAGCAGGTAGGTCCTGAGGTCACAGGCGCGGTTCCGCCGCCAACAACGCCTCCGATAACGGTCAACCGCGTGTTAGGAGGTCCGGGCAAGACATTCCCGAACACGGACGACTTCTATCCCTTCGAGGCAAAACGCAGAGGGGAAAAGGGCGTCGCCACAGTGCGAACTTGTGTGGATGACAAGGGCAGGCTCACCGCGGTCCCGACACTCGCCGAGACCTCTGGTAGTGCGAGCCTGGATGAGGGTGCGTTGAAGCTCGCGAAGGCCGGCTCCGGACATTACCGAGCCACCACAGAAGATGGCCGCCCCGTGAGCTCTTGCTACCAGTTCCGCATCAGGTTCAATTTCAAGGAATAGCCGCGATATCAGACCGAGCACAGCCTCGAATCACTCGTACCGTAACGCCTCGACCGGTTTGGCGCGTGCGACGAGAAGCGCATGCCCGGCTACCGTTGCGAGCGCGATGATGAGGGCGAGCACGCCCGCCGCCACGAAAACCATCGGGTTCTGGTCTACATGATAGGCAAACCCCTCCAGCCAGCGCTGCATGAACAAGTAGGTCAGGGGCCAGGCGAGGAGGTTGGCCCATAGCACGGGTCGAGTGAACTGCCATCCGAGGAGACGCAGGATGTCCCATCGGCTCGCGCCCATGACCTTGCGCAGTCCGATCTCGCGCGTCTGCCGTTCCGCGGTGCAGACCGCGAGACCCAGAAGACCGAGCGAGGCAACGACCAAAGCCACCGCGGCGAACGCGGAGAAGATGGTGGATTGCCGCTGGATATCCGCATAGAGATCGTTGACGTACCGGCTCAGGAAAATCCCGTCGAAGGATTGCGTTGGCTCATGCTGCTTCCAGAGGGCCCGAACGGCACGCATGGTTTGCGGGATAGCGTGCCCGTCCAGCTTCAGGACGACGAAATAGGTCATCGACGGGTCTATGTAGTAGGCAGTGGGTTCGATCACGTCGCGGACGGAGCCGACCGAAAAATCCGGTATGACCCCCACGATCTGCGACCGCAGGCTCGGGGAGAGTTTCAGCGCGTCGCCACTCTGCGTGACCCGGACCCAGCGCCCGAATTGATTTACCGCCGCTTGTGGCGACCCGAATCCCAGGGCTCTCGCGCCCGACTCGTTGATGACAATCGAAGGATTTGACGCACTGTTGGCATCCGCGCGCAACAGATCGTCCTCACCATGGTCCGGTGCCAACAATCGGCCCGCAAGCGGTTTGACCGCAAACAGGTCGAAAAAGCCGTAGTCGACGGGCGCGAGTCGGACCGAGATGTTGCTGCCGTTTTTCGAATCGAAAACGGTCCCAAACCGGTCCATCGTCAGACCCGAGCCCGATGTGCAAGTCGCCGCGCGCACGCCGGGAACGTGTGACACGGCATCTGCGAAGGCAGCAGGACATCCGGACATGCCGACATAGATCTGGTCATTCGGCAGGTGCAGCCGATCCTCCATGGCGTACTGCGTCTGGCGGTGTACCGTGGTTGTCGCAACCATCAGAGCGATCAGAGTGCCGAACTGGAAGATAACCAGCGCCCGCCGAAGGCGGCCCGGCCCGCCCGGGAGGAACACGATCCCCTTCAGCACCGTGCTGGGCCGGAACATCGACAGCACGAGTGCCGGATAGGCTCCGGCGGCGAGCCCGGTCATTATCAGTATTCCAACGATGCTCGCGCCGAGAACCGGGTCACGCACGAAGTCGAACTCGATGTCGCGCTGCAGGAAGCCATTGAAAGCGGGCAGCGTCAGTTGCACGACGATGATTGCAAGGGCGAGCGCGAGCGCAGAATAGAACAAACACTCACCTAGAAACTGAATGATGATCTGGCGGCGAGTCGCGCCCACCACCTTGCGCACGCCTACTTCAATGGCACGGCGTGCAGCACGTGCGGTCATCATGCTTACAAAGTTACTGCACGCCACGAACAGGATGAGAAACGCAATGCCGACCATGGCCTGAAGCGTGCGGGTATCCCCGGAGGGCTTCATGTCACCGATGCTGCGCGGCTGAAAATGAATGTCAGCAAGGGGTACGAAGCCGAATGCGTACGCCTTGGCTAATGGAGTGCCGTTGATCTCGCCGGTGATATGCCGGTTGACGAAGCCGCGCATGCCAGCGTCGAGGCGGGTCACGCGGGCGCCTGGCTGCAGGCGTACATAGGTGTAAACGTTCTCCATTTTTATCGCGCCCGAATCCTGCCCAGCCTGATCGAGAGCGCGCAGGCCCGAGAAGCTCGCGAGGCCCGACGCGAGCACATCTACGTTCATATGAGTGTTGGACGGTAAGTCCTCGATGACGGCGGCAATATGCATTGAATGTTGCCGGTCAAACTCGACGGTCTCGCCAACCGCGTCATCGCGTCCGAATAGGCGGCGTGCTATTTTTTTCGTGAGCACCACGGCGTCAGGCCGACTCAGTGCCTCCGCGGCGTTTCCTGAGAGGGTTTTCAGGCGAAACAAGCGGAAGAAATTCGGATCTGCCCAATAAACCATCATCGAGCTCTCGAAATCGCCGTGACGCAGACTGACTTTGGTGGCCGAGAGGCGAGTGGTGGTTTCGATCTCAGGGAAATCCAGTTTCAGGGCCGCAGCAATGTTGGAGGACGTGACCGCTACGCGGATGGTGGGTTGTCCAGGAACGCTGAGGCTTTCCACCACCCGGTAGGTACGTTCGCGGTCGGGAAAGAAGCGGTCGTAGCTATACTCATCGCGCACGAACAGTCCGATGAGAATGACCGCTGCGAAACCGAGAGCGAGGCCGCAGATGTTGATGGCGGCGTAGGCCCGGTTGCGAAACAGGTTCCGGATCGCAGCGGCCAGGTAGTTTCGCAGCATCGCGCCTAAACCTCTGCTGCGTCAACGAAGCGTCCATCGAGCATGTGCACCACCCGGTCCGCACGGCTCGCATGGATTTCGGAGTGAGTGACCATGATGATGGTCGTGCCTGCCATTGTGATGCCGCTCAGCATCTCCATGACCGCGTCGCCATTCGCGGTGTCGAGGTTCCCCGTCGGCTCATCCGCCAGGATGACTTTGGGTTCCGAAACGAGGGCCCGGGCGACCGCCACGCGTTGTTGTTGGCCACCGGAGAGTTGTTTGGGCATGTGCTTGCTGCGGTGAGCGAGATCCACCTTCTCCAGGGCTGCGATCACACGCCGCCGTCGTTCCGGCCCCGACACACGACGGTAGATCAACGCCACCTCGACATTTTCGGCCACGTTGAGGTCGTCGATCAGGTTGAAGTTCTGGAACACGAATCCGACACCCGCGCGCCGCCGCAGGGTGAGATCTTCCTCGGTGCAGCGGGCGATATCCTCTCCCATGAACCAGTAAGCGCCGGAGGTCGGTGTGTCGATGAGGCCCAGGATGTTGAGCAGTGTCGATTTGCCGCAGCCGGAAGGACCCATGACGGCGAGAAACTCGCCAGGCCGCACCTCGAGCGACAGATCGTCGACCGCAGCAGTCTCGACCTCCGCCGAACGGTAGATCTTGGACACATGTTCGAGCTTGAACATTCGCCGCCCCTAGTGCGTCAGGATGACACGATCGACCTTGTCGAAACCGGTGTAGTCCGAGGCGATCACCTGTTCGCCTGCGGCAAGGCCACTGAGAATCTCGAGCTGCTCGGCAGTGCGTCGCCCGACTTTGATCGAGCGACGTTCGGCCGACTTACCGTCCGGTGCGACGACAAAAATCCAATCACCGCCGGTGCGCTCGAGGAACGGGCCAACGGGAAGGACCCGCGCCGGTGTGTCGCCGCCCAATTGCAGGTGGCCCTGCGCGGTCTCACCCGCAACGAGATCGCGCGGGCTCACGCCATCGAAGTCGAGGTCGATCGTGAAATGGCCGTCCCGCACTTGCGGTGAAACGCGACGAACGGTGACCTTTGTTTGTGCACCGTCAAGCTCGACGCTCGCTGTTTGTCCCGTGCGCACGCGTGCCAGATAGAACTCGTCGATATCCGCGGACAGCTTCATGCCGGTCTCGGGAGTGACTTCCGCCAGGCGCTGCCCGGGGTCGCGATGCTCGCCCACCTTGAGATCGATGGCCGTCACTCGGCCGGTCACCGGCGCGCGGATGATGAGGCTGTTGAGCTGTCCATGAACGACGTCGAGATTGCCCCGCAGGATCTTGAGCTGGCGATGGATGTCCGGGAGAAGCCGTTCGCGCAGCTCCGATTGACGCTTGCCGCTCTCCGCCTGGATCGGTCCCAGCCGCTGGTAGTATGCCAACTCGTCGGCGATGACATCGCGCTGCTCGATGGGCACCGCGCCCTTGGCGACCAGCCCTTCACGCCGCGCAGCTGAGCGCTCCAGGCGGACGAGGCTGTAGTCGATCTCTGCCAGTGCACGGTCGTTCGACAGCTTGTTCTGCTCCAGCGCAATCTCATTCTGCTGCAGCTGCGAGATCGCCTGGTTGAGCTGTGATTCCTGCTGGATGATCGACAGCGCCAGGTTGGTGTTGCTGAGCTCCATCATCGGCTGGCCTTCCTGAACGGTATCACCAGGCTCGACCCACACCCGGTCCACGCGCCCGCCATCGATCGCATCGACGTAGAGAGTTTCGCGAGGAACGACCCTGGCGCGCAGCGGAATGAGGTCATGGAAAATACCTTCCTCCACCCGGGCGAGGGTGGCCTGCGCGAGCGGCAGGCGTAGCGTTCTGACGCCGGTCCCTGCCAACAGCATCACGGTCAGCACGGCTATCAAGACGGCCGCGCCACACGCAATTCCCAACTTCGCGGCTACAGGCCAACCCGCGGGTGACCATGGCTTGTGCTGAATTCTCCGGTCCATCCGCGCACCGGCTCGCGCGGCAGGCTTGAGATCGGGTGGTGCCATCACCGGCCATCCTCATGCCTCTACTGCGGCTTGCGTTTGAGCTTGCCGGCAATGGCGGCGAGTGTCTTCGGCTCAACCAGCGCGGCATCCGCCAGCGCCAGCAGCGCGCGTTCGATCGAACCGCCGCAGAACCGGTCGAGAATGCCTTGTACCGCGCTCGCGGCAGCGCTCTGCGCCGATTCCTTCGGACGGTAGATGAACGTGCCGGCCTCGACCGAATGCGTGACGTAGCCCTTTTCCTCCAATCGCCGCAGCACCGTGCGGATGGTTGCATCCTTGAGCTTCCTCGCCAGCCGCTTGCGCACGTCCGCGGCGGTCATCTCGCCACCGGCCCAAAGAATGGTGAGCAGCTCGTGCTCGAGATCGCCGAGGGGCGGCAGGGCGCGTCTCATGCTGTGACTCTCCGTAACATGTGACGACTTGTAACACCGCGGTCGGTAATGCGCAAGTCTGTGCAGGCCAGGCGATCCCCCCGGGGCCCCTCGCCATTCTCTAATCCTTGCTATTAAATAGCACGCGATGTAATATGCGCGCATGACGACGCAACGTACCAGCCGGTCGCGCAACCCCAAGCCCTCGCTGCTATTGAGCGAGCAGCTTTGTTTTGCCCTGTACTCCACGATGCTGGCGCTCAACAAGGTGTATCGAAAGCTGTTGCGCAAGCTGGGTCTTACGTATCCGCAGTACCTCGTGATGCTGGTGCTCTGGGAACGCGATGAGCTGATGGTCTCGGAAATCGGGACGCGCCTGTTTCTGGACTCGACGACCCTGACACCGCTGCTGAAACGGCTGGAGGCGTCCGGGTTGATTGCGCGCACGCGGGCGGCAAGCGACGAGCGCCAGGTGATCATCACGCTGACCAGGCAGGGACGGGCGTTGAAACAGCAGGCTCAAGAGGTGCCTGGGTCCGTCTTCTGCGCTACCGAATGTACGCCAGAGGAGCTCGTGAGCATGCGCGATCACTTGCTGCTGCTGCGGGCGAAGCTGTTCAAGAATGCGTGAACCGGGCTCTGCAGCCGCAGCCGCAGCAGCCCATTAATTGACTTATATATATAGCGCGCGATTTAATAGCGTAATATGTTTAACCCACGAGGAAACTGCCATGTCAATCGAAAAAGTACTGTACCGGGCTCATGCGACAGCCACCGGCGGCCGTGATGGCCGCGCGGTCGCCTCCGACGGCGCACTGGATGTGAAGCTCGCTACTCCGCGCGAGCTGGGTGGGGCCGGAGGTGCGGCAACCAATCCGGAGCAACTGTTCGCGGCCGGCTACAGCGCCTGCTTCCTGGGCGCGTTGAAGTTCGTCGCGGCGCGCGAGAAAGTGGCGCTGTCGCCGACAACCTCTATCGAGGGAACCGTCGGCATAGGCGCCATTCCGACCGGCTTCGGCATCGAGGTCGAGTTGAAGATCTCACTGCCAGGTCTCGCCCGGGACGTGGCCCAGACGCTGATCAACCAGGCGCACGTTGTCTGTCCGTACTCGAACGCCACGCGGAACAACATTGATGTCCGCCTCGTGCTCGCCTGAGCCGAGTGTGCGGCTCAGGTACCGAGCCGCCCGGAGTCGCTGGCAGGCCTCAAAGGGCTGCCAGCGACTCGATCCTCCACGCAGTGTCCCGTTTGCGGCAATGCCACTAAGGACTAATATGCAGTCATTGCTACATGGAGGTCACTATGGCCATTGCTCCGCGCGCCCGTTTGGAAACGCACACGGTGGAAAATCAACCCCCGCCATTCGCCGGCCGCAACCTCTACCTGACTGACCTCGCATTACGCGAGGCTGTGCAACGAGAAGCCGGTGACTGGTTGGACGGGCGGGCGAGCGCGCTTGGCGCAGTCGCAGGCTCCGAGGATGTGCTGGCGCTGGGTGAAGCGGCCAACCGCAACAAACCCGAGCTCGTATCGTTCGACCGCTACGGTCGCCGGCTGGACGAGGTGCGTTTTCATCCCAGCTATCACTCCCTGATGGCGCTGGCCATGGAGCACCGTATCCACGACCTGGCCTGGGCGGTGGATACACCCGGCCGGCACCTCGGCCATGCCGCACTGCTGGCGATCTTTGGCCAGGCCGAAGCGGGCACAATGTGTCCGATCGAAATGACCTATGCGGCCGTACCAACACTACGGGCGCAACAGGACGTGACCTCCCCCTGGTTGGACAAACTGATCGGCGGCCGCTACGACCCCTCATTGCGACCGATAGCCGACAAGCCGGGTATTACGCTGGGCATGGCGATGACGGAGAAGCAGGGTGGCAGTGACGTTCGGGCAAACACCACCCGCGCGCAGCCGTTGGGTGGCCATACATACAGCCTCGTGGGACACAAGTGGTTCTGCTCTGCGCCCATGAGCGACGGTTTCCTCACACTTGCTCAGGCTGCCGATGGTCTGACGTGCTTTCTGGTCCCACGCGTGACGCCGGCGGGCGAACGCAACGCGATCCACCTGATGCGGTTGAAAGACAAACTGGGCAACACCTCCAATGCATCGGCCGAGATCGAGTACCACGGAGCCTACGCTTTGCGCATAGGCGACGAGGGGCAGGGCGTGAAGGTCATCATCGACATGGTGCACCACACACGCCTCGGAACTGTGGCCATCACTGTCGGTCTCATGCGTCGCGCTTTGGCGGAGGCGGTGAATCATGTGGCGGGCCGGCGCGCGTTCCAGAAGACCTTGATCGAGCAACCCGTCATGATCGGCGTAGTGGCTGACCTCGCTCTCGAGTACGAAGCCGCGGTCGCGTTGGCCATGCGGGTCGCACGATTCCTTGGCGAGCCGGGCTCTGAGGCACGTGCCCTGGGTCGACTGGCCATCGCTCTGGCCAAATACCTGCTGACCAAGCGTTGCCCGAACTTCGTTTACGAGTGCCTCGAGTGCCATGGTGGCGTTGGTTACGTAGAGGAAACGCCCATGCCACGACTGTTCAGAGAGTCGCCACTGAATGCAATCTGGGAAGGTTCGGGCAATGTCATTGCCTTGGATGTGCTGCGAACGTTGAGCCGTGAGCCGGTTGCATTGGAGGCTTACGCCGCGGAAGTAGCCCTGGCAAAAGGGGGTAACACGCAGCTCGACCGCGCCGCGCTCGAACTGATGGCGTATGCCCGGAAGCCCGTCGATGAAGCCCAGGCGCGTTGGCTATGCGAGCGCATGGCCCTGGTGCTGCAGGGCTCCCTGCTCGTGCGCCATGCGCAGCGCGCAGTGGCTGACGCGTTCTGCGCTCGTCATTTCGGCGAAGGAGCAGGGCTTACCTACGGAGCTTTCCCCGTAGCCATTGACTCCGCCGCCATCATCCGGAGACAGTTGACCTTCTGAGCCAGCCCAGGAGTCAGCCGTGCAGCATACTTCCGATCCCGACCAGCCCGTCACCGTGCGTGCGGCCGTGATCGAGCTGTTGCATGCGTTCGGCATGCAGACGATCTTCGGCAATCCCGGCTCGACGGAATTGCCGATGTTCAGGGACTTCCCGGCAAAGTTTCGCTACGTGCTCGGGCTGCAGGAGTCCGTGGTCGTGGGGATGGCGGATGGGTATGCCCAGGCGACTCGCAACGCCGCCTTCGTCAACTTGCATTCGGCCGTGGGCGTGGGGCACGCGCTCGGCAACATCTTCACCGCATTCAGGAATCAAACCCCGCTCGTCATCACAGCCGGTCAGCAGGCCCGCTCCATCCTTCCACTCGAGCCGTTTCTGTTTGCGTCCCAACCCACAGAAATGCCCAGACCCTATGTGAAGTGGGCGGTTGAGCCCGCCCGCGCGGAAGATGTGCCTGCCGCCATCGCACGTGCGTACTACATGTCGATGCAACCCCCGCGCGGCCCCACTTTCGTATCGGTACCGGTGGATGATTGGGACCGGACGTGCGAACCGGTTGAGCCGCGAACAGTAAGTACTATCGTGCGCGGCGACCCCGCATTGATGACGGAGATTGCTCACGCCTTGAGCGTTGCCGAGCGCCCCGCCTTTGTGGTCGGAGCTTCTGTGGCGCGCGATGGCGCGTGGGACGAGATGATTGAGCTGGCGGAACGCCATCAGGCACGGGTGTGGGCCGCCCCGATGTCCGCTCGCAACAGCTTTCCGGAAAATCACGTCCTGTTTGCCGGGTTCCTGGCCGCCGACCGCAGCAAGATAGTCGGGGACCTGGCCGGACACGACCTGATCCTCGTGCTGGGCGCGCCGGTCTTTACCTACCACGTCGAAGGTTTCGGCCCGCATGTGCCACCCCGCGCACAGTTGTTTCAGATCACGGATGATCCGGCCAGTGCGAGCTGGATGCCGGTGGGTACGTCTGTGTTTTCGAGCCTGGCGCCCGCGATTCGCGAATTGTTGGGTGGTCCCGCACCGGTCGCTCGCAGCCGACCGGCAGCCCGCGCGCACATTCAACCGCTGTCGGGTTCCAAGCTGACTGACGACTATCTCATGCAGCAGATCGCGCTGCTGCGTCCTGCCGGAAGCGTCATTGTAGAAGAGGCTCCAAGCAGCCGGGGTGCCATGCACGATCGGTTGCCAATCGTCGATCCGGATACGTTTTACACTTGCGCCAGTGGCGGGCTAGGTCACGGACTGCCTGCTGCCATCGGCGTGGCCCTGGGACGACCGGGTGCGAAGGTAATCGGTCTGCTGGGGGACGGTTCGAGTATGTATTCCATCCAGGGACTGTGGACGGCGGCGCAGATGAAACTGCCAGTGACCTTCATCATCGTCAACAACCGCCGATACGAAGCCCTCGTCGAGTTTGGCCGTCACTTTGGCCTCCCGCAGGTCGTCGGGACAAACTTGCCGGAAATCAACTTCTGCGATCTCGCACGCGGCCAGGGTTGCCGGGCAATCCGCGTCGAGCGGGTAACGGAACTCGATGAGGCGCTGAAAACGGGCTTCAATGCGTCAGGGCCGATGCTGATCGAGGTTGTGGTTGCTCAGAAGGACTGAGTACTACATATCCGAGCGATCAGACACGCGGGGCGGGAATGGCCCCCAGCGCACGCTCGAGGCTGACGCCGATGGCGAGCAGCGCCCGGTCGGAACCGGCTGGAGCATCAAATTCGATGCCGACCGGCAGGCCCGTTGCCGTGAGCCCCGCGGGCAGAACCAACCCCGGCAGGCCCGCTGTGCTTCCCGGTGCAATGTTGCGCCCAACGACCGTGAAAAACGGTAATTTGCGCTCGCCGATGTCCACCGTTACGTCCTGCCCGATCGGCGGCGGCGGAGCCATGGTCGCAGGGAATACAATGGCAGCCACTCCCGTTCGCGTGAAGTAATCGCGATACAAGTGGCGCAGCGCTGGCAGATGTACATCGCGCGCCTGGGCGTAAGCTTGTTCCGACACGAAGTTCGGGCCGCCCGGCAACACGTCACTGCGAAAGATCGCCTGAATGTCTGGACTGGCCTGGCGCACGACCTGCTCAAACGTCAAGTTCGTCCCGTACTCCTTGAGGTACTGGGCGAGCGAAACGCGCACGTCATGGTTCTGCACCGCATCGGTGGTCAGCTCGATCAGGCGCCTGAGTCCGGGGAGCTCTGTTTCGACGAGCTCGGCACCGGCTTGCCTCAGCCGCTGGAGGGCCTGCTCAGTCAGATGCTCCACCTGCTCGTCGAGACTCGTGAACCAATAGTCCCTGACAATTCCAAACCGCAATCCCTTCAAAGGTGCAGGCGTCAGGGGCCGCCAGTCGTCGGCCGCAACTGAATCGAACAGCGCGAGGTCGGAGACTGACCTGGCGTGGGGACCGACTTGATCAAACAGCGGCGTGATCGGTACGCACCCTTTGGTCGAGTAGCGTCCGGTGCTCGGCCTGAAGCCCGCAATCCCGCACATTGCCGCCGGTACACGAATGGACCCCTGCGTGTCTTCGGCGATGCCCAGCGGCGCCATGTGTGCGGCCACGGCGGCGGCCGTGCCGCCGCTGCTGCCCCCGGGAATTCGCGTGGGATCGTAGGGATTGTGAACCGCCCCGAAGGCCAGGTTGTTGCTGGTCCAGCCGTATGAGAGCTCATGCAGGTTGGTCTTGCCCAACACGATAGCCCCGCCCGCGCGCAGCGATCTCACAATGGGCGCATCGGCCGCCGGCTGGAAGTCGCGCAAGGCGGGTGTTCCGGCGCTCGTCGGATAGTCGCGCGTGTTTACGCTGTCCTTCACCGGAATTGGCAGGCCGAACAACGGGCCGAGGTTCCCCCCGGAATGCCGGTGTTTGTCGCAGGCACGTGCCGCCTCCAACACGCGCGACGGCTCGAGGGTGATGAATGCGTTGAGTGCGCGAAGGGATTCGCAACGCGCGAGCAGTACGCGCGCGTAGCGCTCTGCCGTGATCTCACCGCGCGACATGCGCGCCACTGCCTCACCGGCGCTGAGCTGCAGCAATGCGGCCGAATCGCTATCGGGGCCTGGATTCGCAAGCGTTGCGAGTGGCACCGTCATCGCCGCCGCCCCTGCCATGCCTCGAATGAACGCACGGCGGGACACATTGTCGGAGTTGGACATACACCACTTTTGTTCGGATGCGATCCTGTACGCAGGCTGAACGTGTCGGAGAAATCGTCAAAGACCGGCTACGTTATTTCCCAAGGGCATAACCTAGCTGATTTTTGTGAAACGCGTGATTGCAATAACGTCCGGTGTGGCTACTCTTGCGCCTGTGCATTTTAGCGACACAGGAGAATGACTGGTGAACAAGTCTTTGGCAGTCGGGTTGGTGATAGGGGCCATCGCGGCAGGGACGGTTGGTGCCGTGGCCGGGTATCGGATTCTCGCGGCCCCCAGCAGTGCGCAGGTCGTTAGTGCCAAGGAGCTGACCAAGACGGTCAAGACTCCGCGTCAGGAATGCCATGACGAGCAGGTCACCCACACAAAGGCGCCCAAAGACAAGGACCGGCTGGTGGGAACCGGCGTCGGTGCGGTCGTGGGCGGACTGCTGGGCAGCAGGATCGGCGGAGGAAACACGCGGATCTTTACTGGCCTCGCCGGCGCGGCAGCGGGTGGCTATGCCGGCAACAAGATCGAGCAGAAGGTACAGAAGGGAGACACTTACACGGCTGCGGAGCAGCGGTGTGTCACTGTGTACGACAGTCACGAGGAATCGAAAGGATACGATGTCGTGTACATGTTGGATGGCAAACGCCATCACATCCACCTGGATCATGACCCCGGTAAGGAAATCCCCGTCCGCGATGGTCAGATTGTGATCGACACAGGTACAGGTAAGGACTCATCCAGCTCCTGATTCGCACGGGACGTCGGGACCCGTATGCGGCTAGTCGCGCCTGGTGGAGTCTGCCTCCAGGCGCGCTAGCCGCATGATGGAATCAACGAACACGGTCAGCAGGGATTCTGCTATCGGGCCCGTCATCTCCGCCGGGCTCGACATCATGTACAGCTTCACCCCTTCCGCCAGGCTCATGAAGCCCATGGCCAGCTGTTCCGGGGGAACCGCGGGTGCGACCCCGACACGCTCATAGAAGTAACGGATGAAGTCGGCAATCTGAGCGCGTTTTTCCGTCATGAGCGCATTCAGCTTGGCACGGAAGCGGGCGTCCCGGACAGCCAGCATGCGCGCCTCGGTCCAGATCATGAAAGATTCATTGTCACGGTACATCTGGCCGTAGATGTCCCGCGCCCGGCTCTGGACGTGGTCCACGGGCAGGGAAGGGTCGCCGCGCAGCGCATTCAGTTCCGCGGTGGCCTTCTCATGGTCACGCCGCAGAAGCTCGATGAATAAATCATCCTTGCTATTGAAGTTCGAATAGAAGGCGCCCCGCGTGTAGCCGGCGGCGGCCGCTATGTTCTCCACGCTGGCCGCGTCCAACCCCTTCTTCGCAATGAGTTTCTGCGCGGCATCCAGCAGGCGCTGCGTGGTCTGCTCGCGGCTGTCATCGCGGCTCAGGCGTTTCCGGCTCATTCGGTCAGTCTAGCACATGCGCGCCCGCACTTAAATACATCTAAGTATCAGGATACGTATATGTATCTGAATACTAGTATGCATCATTGGGCTGCCGCAGCCCGCCGGAAACTGTGTGGGGAGCCGACGTGACTATTGCCGTCAATACTAGTGTGAGCAAAGCGGCAGTGACCCTGCTGCTCGCCGCCGCTGCGGCCTGCCTCCTGGCAGCCTGCCATCGAGCCCCGCCACCTGCCGCGCCGCCGGCTCTGGTCCTCGCTCTGCCTGTGCACTCCGATGCCAGCAACGGCAGCGGGGTGGTTAGCCATCCGGTGGAGGTCACGGCGAGGTACTCGACGTCCGTGTCATTTCGCGTCCCGGGCAAGTTGATCGAGCGGCGCGTGCGGCTCGGCGACCCGGTGAGGCAAGGGCAGGTTCTCGCCCGGCTCGATCCACTCGATGCGCAGAAACAGGAGGCCAGCGCCAAGGCCGCTCTCGCCGCTGCGGAACACCGTCTGGCCTTCGCCCAGCAGCAACTCGACCGCGATAAGGCGCAGGCGGAGCAGAATCTGATCGCGACCAATCAGCTCGAGCAGACACAGGATGCATTCACCGCGGCACTGGCGGGCCGCGATCAGGCTGCTGCCCAGTGGGTAGTGGCCCGCAACTCGCTTCAATACAACACGCTGGCTGCGGACCATGACGGTGTGATCACGAGTGAGAACGCCGACACGGGGCAAGTGGTGTCCGCTGGCCAGGCCGTCTATGGCCTTGCATGGACCGGCGATACGGATGTCATCCTCGACGCTGCTGAAAGCGAGCTCGGCAGAATCTCCATCGGTCAGGCTGCGACGGTCACCTTTCCTGCGCTGCCAAACCATCAGTTTGCGGCGCGCGTGCGGGAGATTTCACCCGCGGCCGATCCCCAGAGCCGTACTTACCGCGTAAAGCTGACGATGACGGAGCTCGCGCAGGCGGTGAGGCTCGGCATGACAGGTGATGCAACTCTTTCGCCTGTCGCATCCGGGGACGGCACGGACCCTGATCCACCGACCTATACCGTCCCGGCTACCGCCCTTTTCCACAAGGACAACAGCCCGGCTGTGTGGGTGGTCGACAACAGTTCAACTCTGCAACTGCGTCCCATCAAAGTGGGCCGCTACAGCGATCGCTCCACGCTCATCACCGCCGGTCTGCATGAGGGCGACGTAGTGGTATTGGCCGGCGTCCACACGGTCTATGCGGGCCAGCCCGTCCGGCCTGTCAAGCCGCTGTTTGATGGCCAGGATAATATCGACGGCGCCGCGGGACCGGCCGAAGTCGTCGCGGGACCGGTCGCGCGATGAGCCAGGAATACGGCAGCACCCTCGGCGCCGCGCCGCAGTCAGGAACGCCGGCCATCACGCCGGCCGAACAGGCTCACCGGTTCAATCTCTCGAGCTGGACCCTGCAGCATCAGCCGCTGGTGATCTTCCTCCTCGTGTTGATCACACTGTTCGGCATCATTTCGTACGGCAGGCTGGCCCAGTCCGAGGATCCGCCGTTCACGTTCAAGGTCATGGTTGTCACTACGATGTGGCCCGGCGCGACCGCCCGCCAGGTCCAGGAGGAAGTGACTGACCGCATCGCGCGCAAGCTCCAGGAAACGCCCGCAGTTGACTTTCTGCGTAGCTACTCACGCCCCGGCGAATCGACGCTGTTCTTCACCATCAAGGACGCGGCGCCGCCATCAGAGGTACCCGATACCTGGTATCAGGTCCGCAAGAAGGTGGGTGACATCACCAACACCCTGCCTGCAGGAGTGCAGGGACCGTACTTCAACGACGAGTTCGGCGATGTCTACACCAACATTTACGCACTGGAAGGCGACGGGTTTTCGTTCGCGCAGCTGCATGACTACGCCGAGCGGCTCAGGACCGAGCTGTTGCGCGTCCCTAACGTCAACAAGGTCGATTTCATTGCCGATCAGGAGCAGCACGTTTACGTCGAGATTGCGAATGCTCAGCTCGCCAAGCTCGGCCTGACGCCGCAGCAGATTGCAGACGCCGTCAACTCACAGAATGCGGTGGCCGGATCGGGAATATTCACGACCGGCGCCGACCGGGTCTATGTCCGGCCAACAGGGCAGTTCGCCGACGTCGATGCACTCGGCGAGACTCTGATCCGCGTCAATGGACGCGTTATCCGGCTCGGTGATATCGCGACCATCAGGCGTGGATACCTCGAGCCGGCGACGCAGTACATGCGCTTCAAAGGTCAGGCGGTGTTGGGAATCGGAATCACGATGGCGCCCTCGGGCGATGTCATTGTGCTCGGCAAGGCCCTGGATGAGGAGACTGCCCGCTTGCGAGCTGCTCTTCCGGCGGGGCTCAAACTCACCCAGGTGGCCAATATGCCTGCGGCGGTGGGCCACTCCGTGGATGACTTTGTCGAAGCCGTGGCCGAGGCAATCGGCATCGTATTGGTAGTCTCACTCCTCAGTCTCGGCGTACGCACGGGGATGGTTGTGGTCATCTCCATACCCCTGGTGTTGGCGGCGACCGCGCTCTTCATGTACCTGTTCGGCATCGGGCTGCACAAGGTGTCACTCGGCACGTTGATCCTAGCGCTGGGACTGTTGGTCGATGACGCGATCATCGCCGTCGAATCCATGGCGGTGAAAATCGAACAGGGCTTTGGCCGCATGCGTGCCGCCGCATTCGCCTACAGCAGCACCGCGTTTCCGATGTTGACCGGCACTTTGGTGACCGTGTCGGGATTTCTGCCCATTGCACTGGCGAAGTCAGCAACCGGTGAGTACACCCGTTCCATCTTCCAGGTGTCCGCAATTACGCTGCTCCTATCGTGGCTGGCTGCGGTAATCGTCATTCCGCTGCTGGGTTACCGCATCCTGTCGGAGCATCCGACCCGCCGAGGCTTGAGTCACGCAGATGAAGGAGGGCAGGGCACAGAAAAGGCCCAGGAGCATCATGATATCTACGATACGGCGTTCTACCGCCGTCTGCGGGGCTGGATAGCCTGGTGCGTCGATCACCGCCTGCGGGTGCTGGTGGTCACGTTGATCGTCTTCGTGGTTTCGCTGGCCGCATTCAGACTCGTGCCGCAGCAGTTCTTCCCGAGCTCCGATCGTCCAGAGCTGATGGTCGACCTTCGCTTACCGGAGGGCGCATCGTTTGACGCCACTCTGCGTCAGGCGAGGCGTTTTGAAGCTGTGCTCGCCAAGCGTCCTGAAATAGACCACTTCATCGATTTCGTGGGTGCGGGCGCACCGCGTTTCTACCTGCCTTTGGACCAGCAGCTGGCAGCACCCAACTTTGCGCAGTTTGTGGTGACTGCACGCAACGTCAAGGACCGGGAGAAGCTGATCCCGATTCTCAGCGAGGTCCTGCGAACCGACTTTGCCCCGGTGCGCACCCGGATCAGCCGCCTCGAAAATGGCCCGCCCATCGGCTTCCCGGTGCAATTCCGCGTCACCGGGCCCGAAATCGGCTCGGTGCGGCAGTGGGCGGACAAAGTGGCCGAGGTGATGCGGCGCAATCCGGACACCAGCAACGTGCAGTTCGACTGGGATGAGCCCGCCGAACGCTCCGTTCGTTTCGAGATCGATCAGTCCAAGGCGCGCCGGCTCAACATCTCCTCGCAGGAGATTGCCAACTTCCTGGACATGTCACTGACGGGCTATTCGATCACGAGGTTCCGCGAGCGCGACAAGCTCATCAGCGTGGACTTGCGGGCACCCGAACACGATCGCGTCGATCCATCACAGCTCGAAAGGCTCGCCATTCCGTCCCCGACTGGAACTGCCGTGCCGCTGGCCGCTCTGGGCCAGTTCGTCTACGGCCTGGAGTTCGGCGTGATCTGGGAACGGGACCGTCAGCCGACCATCACCGTGCAGGCCGATGTGCAGCACGGCGCCCAGGGAATCGATGTTACAAACCGCGTCGACGCCGCGCTGGCGAGCCTGCGCAAGCAACTGCCGGTGGGGTATCGGGTCGAAATCGGCGGCTCGGTGGAGGAAAACGGGAAGGCGCAGGCTTCCATCAATGCGCAGATGCCCGTGCTGCTGGTTGCCGTGCTGGTACTGCTGATGGTGCAGCTGCAGAGTTTCAGCCGCGTGCTGATGGTGGTTCTCACGGCACCTCTTGGCCTGATCGGCGTGGTGATCGCCTTGCTGTTGTTCCACATGCCCTTCGGCTTCGTCGCCTTGCTGGGGACGATCGCCATGTTCGGCATCATCATGCGCAACTCCGTGATTCTCGTTGACCAGATCGAGCAGGACATCCTGGCGGGTCACAGCCGCTTCGAGGCCATCATCGGCGCGACGGTGCGCCGATTCCGGCCGATCACTCTCACCGCAGCCGCGGCCGTGCTGGCCTTGATCCCACTGTTGCGAAGCAACTTCTTCGGCCCGATGGCCACCGCCCTCATGGGCGGAATCACCGTGGCGACTGTGTTGACGCTGGTTTACCTTCCCGCCCTGTACGCCCTATGGTTTCGCGTCCGGCGGGATGAGAAGCCAGCGGAGGTGGTCACGTGAAATTGCGTCTCGCACTGGTTCCGGTTGTCCTGGCGCTTTCGGCATGCACCGCCTTCGGTCCGGATAGAAGGCCGCCGCAGATGCCACAGCCAGCCCATTACTCCGTCGAAGGACAGCCTGCTCAGACTGCGCAGGCCGATGGAGTTGCACAGCAGGTTGTTATCGGCGCGCGTCCTGTTCCGAGCTGGTGGACCTCGTACGGATCCGATGACCTCAACGCGCTCGTGGAAGAGGGGCTCAAGAACAGTCCGTCACTCGCGGCTGCACGCAGCACCTTGCAGGCTGCCCGGGAACAGCTGCGCTCGCAGATCGGCGACAACCTCTTTCCAAAGATCGATCTCGAGTTCAGCCCTACGCGGCAAAGAGCGCTGGGAATTCCCGTTCTTCCCCAACAGACATTCATCGAGAACATCTTCGTCGCGCAGGCGAACGCATCCTATACGTTCGATTTCTTCGGTGCTGCATTCCTTGCGGACCGGGCCCTCGAGGGACAAGTCCAGCAACAGGCGTTTCAACTCGAGGCGACCCGGCGGGCGCTGGCGACCAACATAGTCGTTGCAACCATCAATGCCGCCTCCATGCAGGAGCAGGTCGCTGCGACTGAGAAACTGGTTGCACTCGGCGAGCAGCGCGCACAACAGACGGCCGCCCGTTATAAGTTGGGTAGCGCATCGCGCGACGAGATGCTGGCGAGCGAGCAGGATGCGGCAAATGCTGCGGCCACGCTTCCTGCACTGCGTGCACAGGCTATGGCGGTGCGCCACGCTCAGGCAGTTCTGCTGGGGAGGACGCCTGACGGTGCGCCAGCCCCGCTGCAACTGCAGGCACTCAAACTTCCTGAGAGCGTGCCCGTCTCCGTACCTTCAGACCTTCTGCATCAGCGTCCTGATATCCTCGCGGCCGAGGCTGCTGTGCGGGCGGCAGCGGATGCGGCCGGCGCTGCCACCGCGTCGATGTTTCCATCTTTGAGCCTGAACGCGTCCTACGGACACGGCGGCTTCGACTGGTCAACGTTTACGTCACCGCAGGGAGCAATCTGGAGTGTCGGCGGATCGCTGACCCAGCCTCTGTTTCATGGCGGAGCCTTGTTTGCGCGCAAGCGCCAGTACCAGGCAAGTTACGACGTTGCAGTGGGTCAATACAAGCAGACGGTGTTGTCGGCCTTCAGGACAGTCGCCGACACGCTCGTTTCGCTCGATGGGGATGCAGACACATTGTTCCAAACACAACGCGCGGAAGCGGCGGCCCGCGATGCCCAGGGCGATACGGACTCGCGTTACAGACTGGGTGCGACCTCGTTCTTTGTGACGTTGACGGCGGGCCAGCAGTATCAGAACGCTCACATCCAATATGTCCGGGCACGTGCCTCACGGCTCGCTGACACGGCAGCCTTGTTCGATTCGATGGGTAATCCGCCGGAGGATCAACTAAAATAGGGTATGACGAGGGCAGTTGTCATGCTAACGGAAAAACAGCTGGCCGCAGCATGCCTGGCCCTGATCGACCGCGGTGCCGGGCTCTCCTCGATGCAGAGGACGCTCCTTAAAGAGATCCAAAGAGGAGGCGATCCGCTCGGGGAGGCGTTCTCCTCGCTACGCTCAGCAGCCGTGCAGCGTGCGGCTGGCGCGATTTATACACCCGCTCCCATTGTCCGTTCGATGATGAGTTGGCTTGCGGCTCAAGGTCAGCCCGCCCGTATCGTGGATCCGGGGGCCGGTTCCGGCCGCTTTATCATGGCGGCCGGCCAGGTGTTCCCCGATGCACACCTGGTTGCCGTCGAGACGGATCCGCTCGCTGCTCTCACGTTGCGCGCCAATCTGAGTTGTCGTGGTTGGATGGATCGCACGACGATCATGGTGAAGGATTACCGGGATGTTCAGCTGCCCGCTCCGAGCGGGGGCATCACGGCCTTTGTTGGCAATCCTCCCTATGTGCGGCATCACGGCATCAGCGAAAAGTGGAAAACATGGTACGCCGCGCGCTTCGCTGGACTAGGGATCAAGGCGAGCGCGCTCGCGGGTTTGCACCTGCACTTCTTCTTGCAGACGCGATTGTTGGCGCGGGAGGCAGACATCGGCGCATTCATCACATCGGCTGAGTGGCTGGATGTCAACTATGGGACCGCCCTGCGCGAATTGTTTCTGACCGAGTTGGGCGGGGTCGCCTTGCACGTTCTGAAGCCGACAGTCGAAGCCTTTCCCGGCATAGCGACAACCGCCGCAGTTACGTGTTTTCGAGTGGGCGAGACGGCTTTGCCAGTGCGTGTCTGCTCCGTGGATTCCCTCTGTGATCTGAATGGCTTGAATAAAGGCGTGGACATACCACGTGAGAGACTGACGGCAGCGCGGCGCTGGTCAGCTATCGTTGAGCCATCGCCTTCGGGGTCTGAGGGAGACATAGAGCTTGGCGAACTGTTCCGGGTACATCGCGGACAGGTTACGGGAGCGAATGCCGTCTGGATCGCCGGCGAGCACGCCGAGGGGCTTCCCGATAACATTAAGCTTCCCGCTGTCACGAAAGCGAGGGAGCTGATCAGAGCCGGCGCGCATCTGCGCTCAGCCGATGCCCTCAGGCGGGTTATCGACCTGCCACCCGAGCTCGATGAGTTTACGCGCGAGGAGCGAAGGCGCATCGCCACGTTTCTGCGCTGGGCAAAGAAGCAGGGCGCCGACCAGGGATATATCGCGCAGCATCGCAAGCCGTGGTGGTCCGTGGGACTCAAGTCGCCCGCGCCGATACTGTGCACATACATGGCGCGCCGACCGCCACAGTTCACGCTGAACGCCTGCAAAGCGCGACACATCAACATCGCACACGGCCTGTATCCGCGCGCGGCTGTGTCGGCTGCCGCACTGACTCGGCTGGTGACCTGGTTGAACAAGAACATTCAGAAGAGCAGCGGCAGGACCTATTCGGGCGGGTTGACGAAGTTTGAGCCGAAGGAGATTGAGCGGTTGCGCATCCCACATCTCGAAACCCTGTTGGCCGGCAGCTTCGGCTGATTCCTTGCGGCGGGCGCCTAGCTGCGCGGCATCAATTCACGTGTAAGCGCCGCAGCCCCAATTTCCTTGCAGCCCGTAACGTTTTGCCCAGCCCAAAGCGGCGAGAAATCCCCGCGGCCGGTGCTTTCAGCTGCTCGTCGCAGTGAAGTCAGTGCATTGGCGGCGAGGGGGAAGGCGGGCGCTGCTGGGCTCAGGGGCCCAAGGTCATCCGTGAGTCGATTCGGTATTCCCCGGGCCACACCCCCCGAGAACAGGTTCGTCAACACAGTGTGCCTCGCGCGGCCGCCCTTGAGCGCTGCGCGATGCACGGCGCTCGTGTCTGCTTCAGGGCAGAGGAGGTAAGCGGTTCCTACTTGAACGCCGGCCGCTCCCAAAGCCAGCGCCGCGGCCACCGCATCGGCGGATGCAACTCCTCCGGCCGCAATCACCGGCACCTTTACGGCCCGTATCACTTGCGGCAGCAGGGCGAATGTTCCCACCTGTTCCGACAGATCCTTCGACAGGAACATTCCACGATGTCCACCGGCTTCGAGGCCTTGCGCGATGATGACATTCGCGCCGTTTGCCTCCAGCCAGAGCGCCTCGGCGACCGTCGTCGCTGACGACATCACCTTTGCGCCCCATGCTTTGACTCGAGCCAGTAGCGCAGGTGAGGGCAGGCCGAAGTGAAAGCTGACAACCGGCGGGCGGAACTCGCTCAGCACCACCGCCGCCTCTTCGTCGAACGGGTTGCGAGAGGGGCCGGCCTCATCCCCACGCATCTCAATGCCGAATTCCTTGTAGTACGGCGCTAGTTGTGCTCGCCAGGTCGCCTCTCGGGCTGGGTCCGGGACCGGGCGCGAGTGACAGAACAGATTGACGTTGAAGGGTCTCCCCGTGTGTGAGCGTATCGCGGTGATCTCCCGGCGCATGCTGTCGCTACTCAGCATCGCGCAAGGCAGCGACCCCAAACCGCCGGCCTCGCAGACGGCAATAGCCAAGGCTGAGCCCTGCACGCCTGCCATGGGCGCCTGAATGATGGGAAGGTCGATTCCGAGGGTGTCAGTAATACGCATTGGCAGTGATTGTGCCCCCGCCGCCGTGCTTGATCAAAGGCGGGCCGCTACTACGAAGACGACGTCATGGGGAACGCCCCTGCCAGCTTGAACGATTGCGCGCAGCTGGATAGGCTCTTAGCGATGAGCCTCTATGAATTCACAGTCAATGCGTTGGATGGACGGCCGATGCCATTGCGGGATTTCGCGGGCAAGGTGCTGTTGGTGGTCAATACCGCCAGCAAGTGCGGCTTTACGCCGCAGTATGTGGGGCTGGAACGACTCTATGCCCAATACGCGCCACGCGGTTTCGTCGTGTTGGGCTTTCCGTGCAATCAATTCGGCCAGCAAGAGCCTGGGAACGCGGTCGAGATCGGCGAGTTCTGCCTGAAGAACTATGGGGTCAGCTTTCCGATGTTCGAGAAAATCGACGTCAACGGCACGAATGCGCACGCGATTTATACCTATCTGAAAAACGAGGCTCCGGGGTTGCTGGGAACGCGGGCCATCAAGTGGAATTTCACGAAATTCCTGTTGGCCCGCTCGGGCGAGGTCACGGCACGCTATTCGCCGCGCACCAAGCCCGAAAGCCTGGCGGGCGACATCGAGAGGCTCCTGTAGGGAGGGCTATTTCGCCGCTGCGCGCTGGCTGCGGAAGTCCGACAAATTGCCGGCTATGGCGTCCAGGAGCGCGTCCAGCTTCTCCAGGTCCTCAGAGTCGAAGCCGGCGAATATCGCCGCTTCGTGGATCTTTGCAAGCTCGTCCAGTTTGTCCAGCAGGGGCTGCGCGGCCGGCGTCAGAAAAACGCAGTACGCGCGGCGATCGGTCGGATTTTCCTCTCTCCTGAGATACCCTTCATCGCAAAGGCGATCGATCAGGCGGCCCGCGGTGATCTCCCTGACTTCGAGCGCTTCCGCGATCAGTCGCTGCGTTGCGCCGGGGTTGCGCGCGACCGCCGCGATGAGGGTCCACCGTGCCCGGGTCAACCCGCTTCGCTCGGCGCTCTGATCGAACGTCACGCGCAGTTGGCGAGCAACCACCGTCAATTTCAATGCAACGGATCTTCTTCGACTTCTCTGTGCCGCGATGATTGACACCCCTGTACCAGCAGAAAGCGCGCATATTTCAACCGCAAGCAGATAATCATACTAGCCCCATGCCAGAGGGTGCACGTCGATATGTAGCCGCGTCAGGCTCAGAGAGGCTTTGGTTCCCATGAGCGCCAGCTTGGCGTCGATGAGTAAGGTCGCCCCGAGAGTCGCCGTATACCCATTTGGCTCGGCGCCCCCGTCGGTGGATCAGGGCTGGATAGCACTTGCACAGCTGCCTCACACGCCAGGCCGTCCTGCGGTGTTCGGCGACGGATCGCACGCGACTACGTGTCTATGTGCCGCAGCCGTGGACCTGATTTGTCGCCAGCGCCAACCAGAAGCGGTTCTGGATGTAGGAACCGGTACCGGTGTGCTTGCCCGGATCGCCCGAGGTCGCGGCGCTCGGTTGATTGTCGGGACGGACATCGATGCGGTTGCCCTGTCTTGCGCCAAGGCGCACGCGGATCTCGATGCTCATCCGGTTGAAATCGAGTTCGGCTCCGAAGCGCCCGATCATTGGGGAGCGCGTTTTGATCTCGTGGTCGCGAATATTCTGGAGGCGCCGCTGCAGGCCCTTGCACCGGCACTATGCCGCGCGTTAGGACCGGGTGGTGTCCTGCTCATAAGCGGATTCACGCGGCCGCAGACGCCCGCGCTGCGCGTGCTTTACGAGAGCGCGGGGCTGACATTCGCCGGCAATTCAAGCCTCGATGAGTGGGCTCTCTTGACGTTCGCCTCGACGCAGTAGCCCGTCTCCGGGGGCTCCGACATACAGCGTATTCCGCCGAACCAACACGCGTCCGAGAGAGTTGGCGAGTGCCCGCATATCTTCGACAGTCATCTCCTGCCCATGAATAGCGCCAGCAGCACGGGTGATGCTTTCGTTCATCAGGGTTCCGCCGAGATCGTCTGCGCCCGCCTGGAGAGCGGCACGCATGCCGTTATGGCCCATCTTCACCCATGAAGTTTGGATATGAGAGAAGTAGGGATGCAGTACGAGGCGCGCGACGGCATGCATGAGCACAGCCTCCCGAAATGTCGGGCCCGGCCGGGCGCGACCACGCTTGTACAGCGGGGCTTCGTGAGCCACGAATGGCAATGGTACGAACTCCGTAAACCCATCTGTGCGCTTCTGTAAATCGCGCAGGGACAGCAGGTGCCGCGCCCAGGAGCGATAGTCATCGACGTGTCCGAACATGATGGTGGCGGTCGTGCGCAAACCTAAGCTATGAGCAGCATCGATGACCTCGAGCCACTGACCGGTGTTGAGTTTGTCCGGGCAAAGCACTTGCCGGACTCCGTCATCAAGAATCTCAGCGGCCGTGCCCGGCAGACTGCCTAACCCCTCGTCCCGCAAGAGACGCAGGTAAGCGGGTAGGCTGAGCCCGAGCGTAGTCGCGCCATGCAATATCTCAAGCGGTGAGAATGCATGAACGTGGATGGCGGGTACCGCCTTCTTCACAGCACGCAGAATATCGACATAGGTTTCGCCGGTGAAACTCGGATGAATGCCACCTTGGAGGCACACCTCCGTAGCGCCGCGCATCCAGGCCTCCTGAACTCTCGCCCCTATCTCATCCAGTTCCAAAAGATACGGCTTTTCCGCTCCCTCGCGATTGCGTTTGCCCTTCGAGAAGGCACAAAACCCGCAACCATAGGTGCAAATGTTTGTGTAGTTGATGTTGCGATTTACAACGTACGTAGCGACATTGCCTACCGTGGATGTACGAACATGGTCAGCCGCTTCACAGACGGCCGCAAAGTCACTGTCCCGTGCCTCGAACAGGCGCTCCACCTCGTCCTCCCCGATGTCCTGCGCACCTTGCTCGATGATGTTTGTGAGCAACTTCGACACTGACGCAGAGCGACGGCCATACACGCCGGACACTGGCAATTCTGCCGACCGCCCGGCTCGCCAATAGTCCTCGCGTCCATGGCCACTGCCGTCGCTGAGCTCCAGCACGCTCCGCCGCATCGCCGGATCAAGCCACATATCGGGCGCGCGAGCGTAGGAGGGGTAGATCGTCAAGCGCTCGGTCAGGATCTTCCCGGCCAGCGCCGTCTCTTTGTGCAGGCGCTCGATCTGCGGCCACGGCGCCTCCGGATTTACATAGTCGGGGGTTAGCGGCGACACGCCACCCCAATCGTTCACACCGGCCTCGACCAGGTGCCCCAACACTCCGGGATTGAGGTTGGGCGGAGCCTGAATGTTCATGTAAGGGCCGAACAAAATGCGCGCAACCGACACAGTCCAGACAAGCTCCTCCAGTGGAGGCGCGATGGCCTTGGTCATGCGCGTGCCGGGCTTCGGCAGAAAGTTTTGGATGATGATTTCCTGGATGTGGCCGTAGCGCTCGTGAAGCGCCCGGATCGCCAGTAGAGAGTCGATTCGCTCAGCCCGCGTCTCACCAATGCCGATCAAGATGCCCGTGGTGAACGGCACTCTCTGACGGCCAGCTTCGGCGATGGTCGCCAACCGTACCGCAGGTACCTTGTCGGGCGAACCGTAATGCGGGGCACCTTTCATGCAAAGTCGGTCCGAGACGCTTTCCAGCATCAACCCCATTGAGGCCGAGACCGGCCTCAGCATGGCAATCTCTTCGGCAGTCATGCAGCCGGCGTTGATGTGTGGCAGCAGGCCTGTCTGGTCTCGCACGGCGGCAGCAACGTGCGCGACATAGTGGAGGGTGGTATCAAAACCAGCCTCCGCGAGCCAACTCTTCGCGACGTTGTAGCGCAGCTCGGGCTTTTCGCCGAGCGTAAAAAGGGCTTCCTTGCATCCTCGTTTCGCTCCTGCCGCCGCCGTGGCGACCGCTTCGTCCACCGACATGAATGGGCGGCCGACGCGGCGCGGCGTCTTGGCGAAGGTGCAGTAATGGCAGGTGTCGCGGCAGAGCTGGGTCAGCGGCAGGAACACTTTGCGCGAGTAGGTCACAAGCGCACCATGACCGACATCGCGTAGGCGAGAAGCCCGCGCGACGAGCTCTTCAAGCGCGTCGGTACCGAGGGACAGCGCCTCAGGGCCGAGGGGCAGCGATAAGCCGACAAACGGACGTAACCGCGCCGGCACCACACCGCCGGTGAGCCTGTCCAGATCCGCATCGGTGTCCACGTCGAATGCCGCTTCCTGGGAGTGAAGTTCCTTGGCTCGTGGACCTGCCGCAAGCTGATGGGCCGCAAAACTGGCGGGCCCAAACGCAGGCGTGAACGGCAGCCTGGGATCGATCAACACTACATTCGTCCCCGTACCCTGGCGACAGCGGACTAAGCCGATGACAGACTCACCTTGGACACGTCGCGATTCGAGATACGCGCAGATCAGAGCATCGACGCCGCGCGGCGATAGTAGAGCGAGATCCGCGTGGATAATGGCACAGATGTCGCCGCCGCGCGCGCGGATCTCCGCTAGACCATGCGCGCATGCGGTGTTGAGATCCGCTTCCTCTTGAAGCACTTCCGCGCCCGCTTGTCGCGCCTCATCTGCAACCTCCGGATCGGCAGTCACGACGAGCACACCGGCCACAAGCCGCGAGCCGGCAAGGGCGAACAGCGTTTGGGCCAGCAGCGCGCGAGCAAAAGCTTCTCGCCGCGGCCCCAGCGCAAGCGCAAGCCTCTGCTTGGACGAGCTGAGCGCCTTGACAGGGACAACTGCCCAGACTTTCAAACCATGCACTGAGGTACTCACAAGCTGAAACGCTGCCTGATCCCGTCGAAGCGCTCCCGCATTTGGCGGACTCTTTCCTCGGGCGTGACTCGCGTCGTGTCTGCAGGCAAAGCGGCTGCCAGCTGGGAGCGCTTGACCACCTCTGTACGAAAGACAGTCTGCGCCTCGCTCATCAGATTCCGATACGTCACGTTGCCTCGCTCGAAACCCTGCGTGTCCATCCAGTTGTGAAACCCGAGATCATCGTGACTGAGGATCAGCCGGACCTTGCCATCACCATCCACTTTTGTACGGCTCGGCGTATAGCTCACCGGGCGGTAGAGATAGTCCATGCTGTTGAAGAAGACCCCCATGTTGGTCATCATCCAGAAGCCGCCGTGACTGTCGAACTCGATAATCAGGGCCTCGTCGGACCCCAACTGCCAACACATATTCGCAACTGCGCGGCCCCGCCGCTTGTCTGCTGCAGCATCACCCTTCGGCTCCGCCGGAAAGCGGTTGACGTTCACCGGGTCGACGCTACCGCCGCTGTACTGGTAGGGGTGCTCCGGCCAGTCCTTCATCAGTCCGGTCAGAAACTGTCCCGCCCAATCCATCGCGTCCACAATGACCTCGGGTGTCGGTATTGGCCGGGGCTCGGCCATCCCGACACGCTCGATGCGCAGCCGCGCCGGCAGCTCGGTCCAACGGTCAAAACCCTGACGCAGGAAGAGTTTGCGCGAGCCAGGCGTCGTGGGCAGCCAATTGGGCCCGCGCCCGGGTCCACCGAGGTACAGCTCGAAGCTACCATCCCACCCCGTTTCGAGTTGCTGCCCGAACAGGTTGGCCTCGGGAATGTCGCCGAAGGGCTCGTGCAAGCTGGGCCAGTCGGTTCCGGGCTGTTTTTCGGGCCGCGGGCCCTGCACGGTGAAGTTCAGAAATCGCGCCGTGCCGCGATTGCCCGCGATCTTGTAAACCGACGCACCGTCAATCCAGGCCTGCTGGTAGATGAAGTCGGCGCTGTCGCTGCCGAGCTTGCAGAAAGGGGTGCAGAACGCATGCAGGACCGGGAACCGCGTGTCCTTGGTCTCCAGGGCCAGGTCAAAGGCCTGGCCGAGGTTTTGTGTCAGGAATCGAAACGCGTCCGCCCGGTGCAGCGGCGCTGGCGGGTTGTAATCCTTGAACACCTGGTCCCCGGCCTGCTGCAGGCGTTCACAGAACACCCGCCAGGCAGCACGCAAGGCGTCATCGTCGCGACAATCTCCGAAGGCCATCGTCACACTCCCAGCGATCGCAGTATTCCACCGAGATTTTCCGCCGCCCTGCGAACGGCTGCGACCCTGCCTTCCGCATCGATGCGCGGCCCAATCAACTCGATGTCGAAGGTGCCCGTATATCCGGCATCCAGCATCCACTGCACGATTCGCTTGACTGGAATAGCGCCGTCTCCGGGAACCGCCCGCGACGGCAAGGACCGATCGCCGTACACGTAATCGCAGACCTGCACGAGATTGCAGCGCGGCATGGCACGCTCGATCGACTCACGCAACCCAGCTTCGGTCCAGCAAGCAAACAGGTCGATGCATACGCCTACATCCGCCAACTCCGCAAGGGTTACCGCGTCGCGCAAAGTATGCGCGATATGTACGTCGGCGTAGAGAGGTGCTGAATTCTCGATCATCAACGGAATGCCGGCCGCCTTTGCCTGCATGACGCATGGCGCGAGCGCTGCCCGGAAAGCTTGCGCCGCTTCTTCCCACGCGAGCGAGCCATGACCACCTGTCAGCATGTAGATCGAGCGCGCATGGAGGCTTTTGGCATCGTGGATCAAGCGCGTCAGCGTGTCGCGCGCATCGCGCCAGGACTCTTCACGTAGTTCCAAATGCCGACCGGGCAGAAACACATGAGTCATGCTTTCAACACTACAATTGTTCGTTCGAAGCGCCTCCCGTGCCGCAGGAAGCCCTTCCTTCAGCAGAACGTCGCTCGCCAGACTCACGCGACGCGCGCCAAGCTCGCGACAGAAGCCAGCCAGCTCGCTCAAGGTGGCGCCCGGAAAGCAAACAGCGTGTACGGACAGTCTTTCGTGCATGTCGGTGTCGCCCTGCGATCGGCCCGGCTCGGGACGCCCGAGCGCCTTCACTTTCGCCGTTCCATCTCCAGCCCGAAGCGTTTCCGATAAGGCTCGAATTGCGCGTGCAGCGCCTCGATGTCCGCGCCAATCACGTCGGTCGAATACCGAAACTTCCCATACCGGTCAGCCTTGTTGTTTTGCAAATAACTGCGCATGGCGGCCTCGGTCTCAGGGCCAAACGGCACGCCGCACTTCTCGTAGAAACCGCGGATCGTCCCGACAGGGTCGGCGGTGAAGTCCGGGTATCGAACGTGATGTATGCGGGGATCGTTGATCAACGGGTTGTTCAGGGTCGCCTGAAAGCTTGCACGGCTGGCGGCCAGGTGTATGCGCGCCTGCTCCTTCCAGTCCACATGGCCGGTCAGCGCTTCCACGAGCTCACCCGTGAGGACGATGCGCGAGGCTGTAACCTGGACGGGGTCGCGGTGCACCCAGATGATCCGCGCATCCGGGTAGGTTTCAAACAGGGCCTGCAGCCGCGCTCCGTGAAAGCCCTTCAGCACCCAGTACTTCTTCGGTCGGCCGAACTGACACTGCTGGAGCATCATCTTGTGCAAGCGGTACTGAGCACGGGGGTCCATGGGCAAGCCGCCGATGTTCATGCCCATCGGCACGCGCCACCACGCCGTCGGTGTCATCACACGGAAATCGAATGCCCAGGTGCGCTCGCATTCCGGCAGCCCGTTGCCCAACATGTCGTTGTAGGGATGGCTGATGAGCCACTTGGGGATTCTCTCGAGGATTTCTCTCCAGTCCTGATCGGCGCGGGCGCGCCGAGGATCATTGGGTGCAGCCAGGCCGGGAGGCGGCGAGGGGTACATCACTTCCCAGAATCGAAGTGCGCGCCCGTTGGGATCGACAGACAACAGCGCATGGAGCAAGGTCGTCCCGGAACGCGGCTCTCCGGTCGCAAACAGCGGTTGTTCAATCTTCTCTGCGGCGACGGGCGAGCGCTTGCGGTCTTCCATGAGCTGCAGTCGCGAGGTCAGGAGCCACGAACAGACCGATGCCGCGGCACGTTGACCGGTCTCATCCATCCGCTGGGCTTGAAGCCAGGACACCGCTTGGCGAAACCTGGCAGGCAGCGTGTTGTCCCCATAGTCACTCAGACGGGTGTCGGCTTCCGCCTGTGCGAGTAGCGTATCAGCGTTCAGGATTTCGTTACTGGAGTCCATGTGTTCACCCAACAAGACGCACGATCTCATCTTCAGCGTCCCGCACCTTTTGGGCGGAGCGCGCCGCGTACTTCAGTCCGGCCATTCCCCCGTAGTCGAGGATCTTGCAGACGCGCAAGCCGGCTTCCACGTAACCCTTGAGAGTGCGCGCGATCTGTTTGGGCGTGCCATGCGGTACGACTGAGAGGATCGCCTCGACGTTGACCTGCTTCAACATCGCGAGAATCCGTTCACGCGGCAGTACCTCGGGGTTGATGTCCTGATAGCCGCGCCAGCTATCGCCCAGCGGATGCTCGAAGCCGTGCTGGCGCATGATCTGTGCTGGAATCTGCAGGACGTAGGCCTTCACGAGAGGCGCTTCGAGTATCTGAGCCAGTTCCGCATCGTTGTCGGCAATCAGACAGGTCCAGATGAACGCCGGCGTGATGGCCTGGGGATCGCGACCGGCCCGCTCGGCCGAGCTGCGTACCACGTGGAGTTTCTCCGCATAGTCTTCGGGTGAGTAGGCGCCGGCCGGCCACCAGCCATCGCAATGGCGGCCAATGATGTCCAACATGCGCGGACCGCTGCCTCCCGCCCAGATCCTGGGCACACGTCCCTCGTACGGCTCGGTGTCCAGGCGTGCGTGCCGCAGCTGGTAGAACTGACCTGAGAAGTCCACCGGTCCTTCGCTTTCCCAGAGCATGCGGATGACCTTGAGCGACTCCTCGAACCGACCTACAGGTTTGGAGAAGTCGAACCCGTACGGGACGGTGTTTTCCGTTTCACCGCTACCCACCCCAAGTATGAAGCGGCCGCGCGAGATGTGGTCGATAGTCAATGCGGTCTGTGCCAGCAGGGATGGATGCCGGCGCACGGTATCCACCACGCTGGTTACGATCGGCACATTCTTCGTTAGCGCGGCAACAGCTGCGGCTATCGCGAGTCCATCGAGGTGACGGTGTGGCGAAGCAGACGTGGTCGCGAGATCCGTGAACTCCGGCGTCCAGATCGCGTCAGGCCAGAAGCTCACCATGTGATCCGGAAGCCAGATCGAGTGATAGCGGCCGCTGTCCAACACACCGAGCGTCGATAAGTCCATTGGAAGCGTCGTACGAAAAAAGGCCGCCGGCTGAATCTTCATGATGTCCCCTATCGACGAGTCGCTGCGCAAATCCCTACTCGATGGTCGTCATTCTTTCCCTCGACGCAGGCGCCTCGCAACGCCGCCGACCGTCGATTTCGGGCCATGTGGCGTTTGGCCGGCACCGCGCAGCCGTCCATCGCCCGTGGGAGTCGCGCCACCCGCTTATCGGAAGAGATCTTCCGCGGGCGGCCGCACCAGCGCCGCTGCAGGGCAATCGTCCGCCTCCCAGCGCAAGCCGCGCACCAACACCGCCGGTACGCCCTCCGCGCCTTCGCCTGTCACCAGCCCACCCGCGGCGGCGATCATGTCGCCGAGCGCGACTTGGGTAACCTCGAGCTTGCGCCCGTTACGATCCGCTTCGCCCCTGCGATCGATCAGCGCAGGCAGCCCGCTCGCGCCGATTGCAACATTGACCACACCCAAGCGCCACGGTCGTCCGAAGCTGTCGCAGATCAGGACTGCAGGCGGTTGAGGCCAGTACTCGCCCAGCGCCGTGCGCAGCCGCTGCGCCGATGCGTCCGCATCGAGCGGCAACAGCAGTGCCCGATCTTGACCACCGGGTCCCATGTTGGATCGATCGATGCCGGCGTTAGCCATGACATGGCCTGATCGGTGGCGCGTGATCAGCACCTCGGGCGCGGTGCGCACGACGGCGGTTGATTCAGCAAGCACGAGCTCGACAAACCTCGCATCTTTGCGCGTAATCGCAGCGAGCTCGATCGCCTTTGGGGACGGCGTGACGCTGGCAAGCTCTACGAACCGTCCCTCCGCTTTGGAGACGATCTTCTGAGTCACCATCAGCACGTCGTTTCGTTGAGGGACCAGGTCCGCAGCACTCAGCGCGTGCGCCAGCAGGCGCGCCAGGTCATCGCCCGGTACGACCTCACCAATGGCCGAAAGAGGGTGGAGCTCAATCACGGCGCTTTACTCATCAGGAGTAACGAGCTGGCCCGTGATGACCACCCCGGCGCCGTCCACCTGATAGGTCTTGTTGATGAATATGAGGACGGAGGTCATTGCCTCTGCTGCCGCCGAGTTGGTCAATGCACCGCCGTGAATACCTCGGAGCCCAGTCTGCGCGACGAGCTCAACCACCTCAGCGCGGGCGCCTTTGTCGTCGCCGAACACGAGCACGTCGCAGTCGATGTGCTGATCCGTTGCAAGCTTGTGGGCAGCAACATTGTGGAAGGCGGACACGACCCTCACGCCCGGACCCAACAGTTTCTGCGCGCGTTGGGCAGCGCTGCCTTCAGGCGGGAGCTGGACCCGCATCACTTTCGGTGGCACGAGCGGTACGGTGGTGTCGACTACGACTTTGCCGGCAACATGCGGCGCAATCTCGGCCAATGTGAGCTGCTGCGCGGCAAAGGGCACGGTCACAATCACGATGCTCCCCGCCATTGCAGCGTCAGCGTTGGCAAGGCCCGTCAGCCCGAACCCAAGCTCAGCCGCGGTGCGGGCCGCGCTTTCCGCCGATCGGGAGCCAATGATTACTTTGCGTCCGGCTTTGGCCAGCCTGCGGGCGATCGCTGCGCCCAGCTTACCCGTCCCGCCGATTACCGCGATGGTCCTGTCTGACATCAGGAGCTCCCGAATCCGAAGTTGGCGCGGCTGCCCTCTTTGATGAAGTCATTGACGGCGGCCGTGATTTCCTCATCGGTCGCGAGTCCCGCAGGGAATATCCAGTCCTTGAACATGACACTGGCCAGGACCGCGCCAAAGACGACGCGTACCGTCAGCCTCGGATCGACTTTCGCCCGGCCCTTCAGCCGCAGGCTCATGAGGGAGGCGCACCGATCGAAGTAGGTATGCAGGCTGTCGATCGCGGGTTGCGCGGTTCCGGACTCATAGGTCTGCGCCACCACCAGTGAAGCCAGTATCCCCGAGTTCTCGCGGATGAAGCGCTGCAGCTCCGTTGCATACAGATCAGTCATTTCTGCATTGCTGGCCGCTTTACGGATCTCGGGCATGTGCTGGTTGATGAAGTGCGTGAAATGCTGGTCCACCGGCTTGAAGATTGTCTCGCGGAACAGGTTGGACTTCGAGCCGAAATAGCGAAACAGCTGAGCCTCGGTCACATCCGCGTTGCGAGCGATCGCCGCCGTCGTCGCTCCAGCGAATCCACTGCGCTTGAATTCCTCACGTGCGGCCTGGACGATCCGATTCAATATGTCGTCCCGCGAACGCCGCGTACGTTTCACCGTACGGGAGCGCCGCCTGCGCGGCGCGACCTGCGAAGCGGCAGCCGTCGAAAGCTTGTTCTTCTGCAATGCGAATCCTCCTGCGAAATATTCTGCCAGGCGCCGTGCCCGTTGCACCCCCCAAGGCTTGCCGAGGCTGATATCCTCTCATAAGATAGTGAGCACTATCTAGGCGTCTGCGGCCTGCACCGGGGGAGATACTATGAGTGTCCCATCGCGCAACGTGAATCGGGGAGGCCCGTCGCAGTCTGCTGCAGGGGGGACAGAGTGGCCGCCGAGCTGGAACGTCCAGCCCCATGGCATCAGTGTCGGCCGCTATATCGATCCCGCCTTCATGCGTCTCGAGTACGAGCGACTCTGGAGTCGCGTGTGGCAGGTGGCTGCGAGGCTCGATGAGGTCCCGGAAACCGGTGACTACACGACCTACGAGATCGGCGACCAGTCGGTCGTGATCGTGCGAGTGGATCAGTCCACCATCAAGGCGTACCACAACGTCTGTCCTCATCGGGGTACCGCGCTCGCACAGGGCTCCGGCAGGTTCGGCAGCTGTCGCATCATATGCCCCTTTCACGGTTGGCGCTGGGACCTGGCCGGTAACAACCAGTTCGTACTCGAGCGGCAGGAGTTTCGCGGGGGCCAGCTGCGCGACAGCGACGTCGCTTTGCGGGCTGTGCAGGTGGCTGTGTTTGCGGGGTTCGTGTTCATCAACTTCGATCCCAACCCGCAAGCCTTCGACGAATTCATCGCGCCGGTTCGCCCTTTCATCGAGGATCTGGCGATCGGCGACATGCACCACTACTGCAGCTGCCGGTGGGGGACCCGGTAGAAGCGATGGCCGCGCGCCTGTCCCTCCTGAACCGACCCCGGAGACCCTTGGGATGTGGGGGGGGTGAGGTCTTTATCTTCCCGAATTTCATGATCCTGCCCCAGGCCGGCAATGCCCAGATGTACCGCGCGCGTCCTGATCCGTCCGACCCTGACCGCTGCATCTTCGAGATCTACTCCACCAAAACCTATCCCGCATCAACCAAGCCACCCCGTGCCACCGCCGAACGCGTGACCGAGTTGGGCGATCCCGCTCAACTGCTGCTGATTCCACGCCAGGACCTGGGCAACATTCCCCGGATTCAGAAGGGGCTGCACTCGCGCGGAATTCAGCATACGTGGCTCGCGGCTGACCAGGAGAAGATCATTCTGAACATGCACCAGGAGCTCGATCGCTATCTGCGCGCCGGCAACTGGAAGGAGGGGGGGACATGAGTGATTTCGATGAGGTCTTCGACTTGGTCGTGGTAGGCAGCGGTGGCGGCTCCATGTGTGCGGGGCTGGTGATGCGATCGGCGGGCAAGGGTGTACTCATTCTCGAGAAGACCGATCTCGTCGGCGGCACCAGCGCGCGCTCTGGCGGTGTCATGTGGATGCCCAACAATCCGTTCATGAAGCGTGACGGCGTTGAGGACAGCTTCGAAAAGGCAACCACTTATCTGGATGCCGTTTTGGGCGATCAAAAGGATGCTCCCGGTGCCTCGCGCGAGCGGCGTCGCACGTACCTGACCGAGGCGCCGCGAATGGTGGATTTCCTCGGCAGCCAGGGCGTCAAGCTAACGCGCGTCACGGAATGGCCTGATTATTACGACGAGCGTCCCGGCGGGTCGGCGTCAGGACGGACGGTCGTGGCCGAGCTCTTCGATGCAAACGAGCTCGGGTCATGGAAGCAGAAGTTGCGACCCAGTTTCATTCGGGCGCCGGTACCGGCCACTCTCGAGGAGATGCTGGAGTTACCGGGACTCAAGCGCTCCTGGCGGGTCAAGATGCTGCTGCTGAAGCTGGTGGTGCGCGGGATCATTGCCAAAATCACGGGTAAGGATTGGGTGGCAGGGGGTGCTGCGCTTCAAGGACGCATGCTGCAGGCGGCGGTGCGTACAGGTGTTGAGATTCGAACAGAATCGCCAGTGACCGAGCTCATCGTAGAGGGCGGCGTGGTGACAGGCGTTGTCACTGTCAAGGAGGGCCGCCCGTGGCGCGTGGGAGCGCGGTCAGGCGTGCTCGTCAATGCCGGCGGTTTCGCACATAACCAACAGATGCGCGACAGATATCAGCCCGGAACATCCGTGAAGTGGACGATGGCTGCGCCCGGCGACACGGGCGAGATGATCGAGGAGATGATGCGCCAGGGTGCCGCGATCGCCCAGATGGAGGAGCGGGTGGGCTGTCAAGTGACGTTGCCGCCGGGTGCGGAAGAGGGTGAGTTCAAACCGACCGCCCAGGGGATGACAGCATCGCCGCACGCGATTCTGGTAGACCAGAGTGGCGTGCGATATATGAATGAGGGCGGCTCGTACATGGCCTATTGCAAGGCCATGCTGGAGCGTAACAAAGTCGTGCCCGCCGTCCCGAGCTGGTGTGTGTTCGACAACCAGTACATGCGTAACTACATGTTGGCCGGCACGATGCCGGGCAGCAAGAAACCGCAGCGCTGGTACGACGAGGGTTATCTCAAGCAGGCCGGCACGATTGAGGAGCTCGCGCGGAAACTCAACATGGGCCCTGCGAGGCTCAGGGCGACCGTGGAGCGTTTCAACCAGTTCGTCGCTCAGAACCGCGACGAGGATTTCCTGCGCGGCGAGCGTGCATATGACCGCTGGCTGGGTGACCCCTTCAACAAGCCCTCGGAGACGTTAGGGTCGATCACTGAGCCGCCTTTCTATGCGGTTCCTGTGCTTCCTGGCGATGTTGGAACCTACGGTGGCGTCGTCACGGACGAATATGCCCGCGTACTGCGCCAGGACGGATCAGTGATTCCAGGGCTTTATGCCACGGGTGTGTCAACTGCATCGGTGATGGGACGTGCCTACCCGGGCGCGGGCTCGAGCGTCGGGCCATCTTTTGTCTGGGGTTATGTCGCTGCGAAGCATGCAGCCACATCGGCAAACGTCGGCCTGCCGGGGCGCGCATCCAACGTTGCACAGGTTCAGGTGGGAAGTTTGGCCAGAACTTGAGCGCCGCAACGCTCGGCGTTGTCGCACCACTCGGCGCGCGTTTTGCCGTCGATATGCAGCGCAGCGCCGGTGACGCCGAGCTCCTTATAACGCGAAACCCTCTCAATCAGCGCTTCGGGGTGCAGCTTTTCGCCGGGTGAGGTCAGACTGCTGAGGATGATCTCCGGTGGACGCTCGCGGCCGACCGTTGCGCAATGCTCGTGCAAGTAGCGTATGCCTTCAACGAGATCGGTCTCGCTGGTCATCGCTGTCGTGCGCGCAGTGGCTGACACCGGGCCGGCGGTAAAGAAAGGGTACCAGGCATCTCCCAATTCCACTGCGCGGCGGATGGCGCGGTGGGAGTTGCCGCCGATCAGGAGCGGTGGATGGGGTTGTTGCAAAGGTCTTGGCAGAATGCGATTGCCGCGTGCCTCGTACCCTGTGCCCTTGAAGCTGAACTCCTCGGCGCCCCAGGCGGCCTTCATGGCTTTGATGTATTCGTCCTCGATGTCGTTGCGCCGCTCGAAGTCCACCCCAAGCGCGTAATACTCGCCCTTCAGGTAGCCGGCGCCCAACCCCAGCGTGACACGGCCGCCGGAGAAAACATCCAGCGTGGCAACAGCGCGAGCCGTGATGAAGGGATTGCGGTACGGCAGTACAAGGATCCCGGTTTGCAGCCGTAGCTTCTTGGTGACCGCGGCGAGCAGGGAGAGTATGACGAAAGGATCCTGGGCGTGATGGCCTCCGCTGTCGAGCCAGCGGCCGGTCGGGCAGGGATGATCGGTCACGTTGCCGCCATCGAAGCCCGCGCGCTCCAATGCCGAACCGATCTCGGCGACAGCTTCAGGCCGCAGGAACTCTTCCGGGTTTGCGATGTTGTCGAACGGCAGTGTTACGTTGATTTTCATGAATCGATATCTCCCATGAGCGACCACCTTCCGGCTTTGTCGCGCACCCAGCCGCTGGATGCCCATGTTCCGCCGTCGACAGGAATGACAGCGCCGGTAACGTAGCTGCTCATTGCGGAGGACAGGAAGACTGCGACATTGCCGCATTCGGTATCGATACCGGCGCGGCCCAGAGGAATGCGCCGCGCAGTCGCATCTTCCTGTTTCGCCGAAGGTTGAATCCAGGACGCAGGATGGACGGGCCCGGTGTGATTGCCGCGCACGCCCGGAGTCACGGTATAGTCGGGTGCGATGGCATTGATGCGGATACCGTGCTCGGCGAGCTCCAATGCCATGGTTCGCGTGAAGTTGAGCATGCCGGCCTTACAGGCAGCATAGACAGCATAATTGGGGGCTGCACGCGACGCCTCGATGCTGCTGACATTGATAATGGAGCCGCCGCGTCGATCGCGGATCATGACCTGGGCAGCCGCAGAGGTGGCCGCTAGCATACTGACCAGATTGAGGTCGATGTGACGTCGCCAGGAGCGCTCTGACTGTTCAATGAATGGCTTCCGGCTGACACCACCGGCATTGTTGACGAGAATGTCGATGCGTTTGAAATGACGATCTGCGTTGTCGATCAACGCGCGGACCTGGTTCGTGTCAGCGACATCAGTGGGAACCGCCAGAGCCTGGCACCCCATTTCCCGCACGCGCGCCGCAGTCTCCTCGCAGCGCTCCGGGATGATGTCGCCGATGACGACGTGCGCGCCAACTGATGCGTAGGCGAGTGCAATCGCTCTGCCAATGCCGCCGCCACCGCCTGTGACCACGGCGACCTGGTCGGTGAGAAGAATGTCTGGCTGCTTCAGATCACCGGCCCCCTGTTGCACTCGTCGCCTGGCCGTTACGCACGTTCATCCTGCGCTGCGGCCATTTAGCAAGCTAGCTCGCGGCCCAAGCGTAGTCAACAGTGCTGTCGAATAGCGGCGCTGGATCGCCAGGCATGCTGAGCTGGCGTTTGCCTTCCGTTGCCGCTTCCGTGCACTGCCTCACAGGCAGGCGCTTGACACCCTGCCCAGGCAATAATAAGCTTGCTTATTAAATTAATCATTCAGTGGGCCGGCCGGCCCCAGGAGAAGGATCGTGAAGAGGTCGAGGTCTGTTGTCTCGCTGTGCGCACTCGTTACGCTGTTGGGTACCGTACACGCCGCATCGTCGGCCGACGCCGGATCGGCTCCGGTGGGCGCGGTCAAGGGCAGTATGTTGATTGCCGCCGACGGTGCGCGCCTGGCTCCCGTGTACCGGGTGGGTCCTGACGGTTCACCTCAGATCATCATCGAAGGGAAGCTACGGACGATTCCGGCCACCACGCTTTCGCTGTCAAGTGGCAGGCTGACGACCAGCCTCACCAAGCGTGAAGTGTTGGCTCTCGAGTGACCATGCTTGCGGGCCGTTGCCGGCGCTGCCGGCCGGCCCGCCGGCGGGGAACTACTTAGCCGCGGCCGGGCAGATCTTCGCCGCCGCGGCTCGCTGGTTTCGGAAGTCACACAGATTGCGGGCTACTGTGTCCAGCAACGCCTCCAGCCTCTCCAGATCATCGGCCTCGAAGCCTGCGAAGATCGCCGCTTCATGCAACTTCGCAAGCTCGTCCAACTTGTCCAGCAAGGGCTGCGCGACCGGCGTGAGGTAAACGGAGTACGCACGGCGATCGCTCGGATTCTCGTCGCGTCGCAGATACCCGTCGTCGCATAGCCGGTCAACCAGTCGGCCCGCGGTGATCTCCCTGACTTCGAGCGCTTCCGCAATCGTCCGCTGCGTTGCCCCAGGATTGCGCGCGACCACGGCGATCAGGTGCCATTGGGCTCGCGTCAGGCCGCTTTGTTCGGCGCTCTGATCGAAGGTCACGCGCAGTTGGCGAGCAACCACCGTCAACTTCAGAGCGACGGATCTTTTCCGATTTCTCAACGCGGTGATGATTGACCCCATGTATCAGCGGACACGTTTCACACGCGTTCAATAATTATCGCCGGGGCCATTCCGCCCGCGGCACACATTGTTACGAGCCCGCGCTTGAGATCGCGCCGTTCCAATTCATCGAGTACCGTGCCGATCAACACGGCTCCCGTCGCACCGATCGGATGACCCAGTGCAATCGCACCGCCATTCACATTGATCTTCTCCCGATCGAGGCGCAGATCCCGGATGAACTTCTCGAGCACGACGGCGAATGCCTCATTGACTTCCCACAGGTCGATATCGCCCTGGTTGAGGCCAGCTTTCATCAGCACCTTTCTAGCGGCAGGTACTGGCGCGTTCAGCATCAGGGTCGGATCGTCGCCAACATTCGCGGTAGCGACTACGCGCGCGCGGGGCTTGAGACCATGTTTGCGGACGTAGTCACCAGATGCCAATAGAAGGGCAGCCGCACCGTCGACGATTCCTGACGAACTGCCGGCATGGTGTACGTGCTCGATTTTGAGATCGGGATAGCGCTGGTTGATTAGCTGGCGGAACGTGATCCCGCTACCGTCCGGAGACATGTCAGCAACCTGAACAAAACTCGGCTTGAGTGCGGCGAGGTCTTTGGCGGTGGTCAGTGGGCGGGGATGTTCATCCTTCGCCAGGATAACCGTGCCTTCGTCGCTCGTGACGGGAATGATTGACCGGGCAAAGTATCCCTCTCTGATCGCGCGGCCAGCACGCTGCTGGCTTTCGAGGGCGAAGGCATCGAGCGCCTCACGGCCAATCCCTTCCATCGACGCGATGGCATCGGCGCACAAGCCCTGATGAGACTGGGGATGAAGTTGCTGTAGCCGTTTATTCCCCGATCCGATTCCGAGCGACTTGAAACCGGCGGCGGCTTCTTCCTGACCCATCGCGGTGATGAGTGACATCATCTCGGTGCCACCGGCAATCACCAGATCCTCCATCCCGGATCTGATCTGCGCGGCCGCCATGCTGGTGGCCGTGAGGCCGCTGCCACAGAAACGGTCGAGGGTCACGCCGCTTGCCCGGACATCGAATCCGGCATCGAGCGCGGCCATACGTCCCATGTCGCCGCCCTGTTTGCCTTTCTGCGCGCTCGTCCCCCAGATGATGTCATCCACCTCGGCGGTGTTTAGATCGTTCCGCCTCTGGAGCGCCTTGAGGACTGTCGCCGCTAGGTGCTGAGGGTGAAGGCCCGCGAGGGCACCTTTGCCAACTTTGCCGATGCCGCGGGGCGTGCGGACGGCATCGATGATGTACGCTTCGGCCATTGCGTTCTCCTCTGGATCAAGCCGCTTTTTCAGGCGCCTTCGAGCCGGCCTTGGCGTGGTGAGCGAACATCTTCATCAAGTCGCCCGAAGTCACCGGCCGCGCCGCTTCGCCTTCGGCCAGCGGTCTCGCGCCCCCGAAGGAGCGGGGAGTCGTGTCCACCTTGTCGGCAGCCGCCTTGGCGCGCAACGCCGCGACCGTGAGCTCCTCACGCTTGTGATACTTGAACGGATCGAATTTGAAGAAGCGCATTGCGTTGAGGTGAGTCACCTTGTTGATCTGGGTCTCGGTCAGATGTTTTATGCTCTGCCACAGATACTCCGGCACCTGCGGCCACAGGCTGTCGGAATGCGGATAGTCGCACTCGTAAGCCACCATATCCTCGCCGATGGAGTCGATATTCTTCAGCCCGAACGCATCGTCGATGAAGCAGTTCAGGAAGTGTTTGCGGAACGTGTCGCTCGGCTTGCTGTTGCCGAAGTGCGAGTGAGTCCACGCTTTGTGGCGCTCATGGCTGAAATCGGCTCGCTCCAGGAAGTAGGGTACCCAGCCGATGCTGCCTTCCGAGAGCGCGATTCTCATGTTCGGATAGCGTTGCAGCGTCTGCAAGTTGAGCCAGTCGGCGGCGCCCACCGAGATCGACATCGGCATGGTGGTGATCCAGGCTTCGATCGGGGTCTCCGGTGAAGCGTGCGGCGCGGGGTTCCCCGCGCCGATATGCAGGCAGATCGTCATGTCGTGGTCGCTGATTGCCTTCCAGAAAGGCTCCCAGTAAGGGTTGTGAATGCTGGGCAGGCCCTGCACGGTCGGGTTCTCGTTGATCGATACCGTGTTGCAGCCCTTGGCAGCAATCCGTTTGATTTCCTCCACCGTGGCTTTGATGTCCCAGGTCGGCAGGATGGCGCACGGAATGAAGCGACCCGGTTGCGAGCCGCACCACTCATCGATATGCCAGTCGTTGTACGCGCGCAGGTGAATGAGTGCTTTGGCTTTGTCTGCAGCTTTGTGGAATCTGCCGCCATCGAAGCCAACGCAGCTCGCGAAATTGAGCGACGCAGTGATGCCGTTGACGTTCATGTCGTCTACGCGCGCCTTCGGGTCATAGACGCCCTTGCGTAGCTGCCCGAGCGAGGTCGGCTCCATGCCGTATTCCTCGGGAACGCGGCCCACGACCGCGTTGAGGCCTACGGAGGGCATCTTCATGCCTTGGTACTCCCAGTAATTTGTGCCGTCTGCGGCAGTGCAGAGCCTGGGCGCCGTCGCAAGGTTCTCGCCGGACAGGTGCTTCTTGAACATGTCCGGCGGCTCGCTGATGTGATCATCGACGCTGATGAGCACCATGTCATTCATATTCATAAGTCTTCCTCCGGCATCAATGCGCGACTCGGGAATCGCGTTTGGAATGGTGTGTGTTGGGTTGCTGTCATGGCGCGGGTCGGTGCTCCTCCAGCGGTTGTATCCCCTGGCTGAAGTCGCGTATCACCCCGATGCGCTTTGCTGCGGTCAATCTTTGCGGCTGGAATGTGTAGCAGTTGCCAACCGGCAGGCGGCTCGTATCCGATTGTTTCTCCCACGCAATGGTGCGTCCACCCGCGAGGATGGTGCCCCAGCGCAGCAGCCGGGCGTGCTCCGCATGCGGAGCACCCTGCCGCGCGCGATCCAGGGTGTCTATCCATGGCCGCATTTTGTCGAGTGTGACTCCGGCCAACTCCGCGGGCTCCACGATCCGGCCGCCGACGTGGACCCAGCCGAGCACTGTCAGACCGTCACGGCGTAGCTCAGCCTGTCGCCGGCCGTCGACGGGATCGGATACGAGAATGTCATAGACGTGCGGATCGCTATCGAAAGCGTGCGCCGCCGCCAGAACCGCCAGATCGTGAAGATGCGTACAGTTGGCCTGTTTCTCGCCACGCGCCGCAAACCTATCCAACGGCACACCCGTGAAGGTTTGTTCAAGCATGGCGACAGCTCCGGGGCAAGGGGTCCACGGAGCACGCTGCATGACAGCCGCGACCTTCGTGGCGACCTTGCCGTCGTGATGAATGGTGACGCCCATGCAGTGATAGTCGTCCTCCACCTCACTGCTTACGCGGTCCGGGCCGGGCGTTACAATGAAACGCCGTCTGAAACCGGGAAGCTTGTCGATGGAGGAGGGCAGCATGGTCTTAGTCTCGCGCGAGCAGCAACGCGGTAGCGAGCGGTCCGCCACCCGACGCGCAGACGGCAACACGCGGATCGCCCGGAATCTGGCGGGCGCCGCCTCGGCCGCGCAGTTGCACGACCGCCTCATGTGCAAAACCGAAGCCGTGCAAACGACCTGCGCCGATCTGCCCTCCGAACGTGTTGAGCGGCAGCTCACCGTTGAGCGCGATTCGTTTACCGCCTTCGATGAACTGCCCGCCTTCGCCCACACCGCAAAAACCGAGCGCCTCGAGCCAGGCTAGGGCCTGGAAGCTGAAGCCGTCGTAGAGTTGCGCCGTATCGACGTCCGTCGGCTTGTAATCCGTTCTCTTCCACAGGTCGGTGCCCGTGGGATAACAAGCCATCCATTCCGCCTGGTCCCAGCTGTGACGCTCGACGGTACCGGCCATGGCGGCGATGCGGATCGGCGTGCAGGAGACTTCGCCAATCGCCCCGCCCGCGGAGACGATGAGAACGGTCGAGGCGTCGGTAAACCTGTCGCAGTCGTAAAGGCACAGCGGTGTTGAGATCATGCGCGCCGACAGATATTCGTCCATGGTCAGCGGTTTGCGGACGAGGGCGCGCGGGTTGAGGACCGCGTTCGCTCTGTCAGTCAGGGCGATCTGGGCCAATTGCTCTCGTGTCAGTCCGAAGCGCTTGACGTGACGCATCGCATATTGAGCTGTCCAGTTGGCTGCGGATATCGCGTTGAACGGCGCGAACCACTGCGAGTAGCCGTCAACCGTTTCACGCCGCAAGGGCGGATACTCGGTTGGCCGGGCAAGGGCCGCCGCCTCATAGACGGTGCGGAAACAGATTACGTGTCGCGCCTGGCCTATGCGGACGGCCATTGCGGCGGCGACCACCGCGCCGAGTTGTGAGCTGGTTTCCATGGCGCCAGCGTGCCAGGTCGCGCGAATCCCCAGCGCATCAATCAATTCGTCGGCACCGACGGGAGAGAAGCCGGGCATCATCGCCATCCGGCCGGGGTAGGTTGACACGCCGTCGATCTGGCCGATCGTGAGCCCGGCCTCGCTCAGCGCTTCGCGTACAGCGTCAAGCGTCAGGAGCAGCGGGAGGCGCGTCAGCTTCACGCCTACTTCCGATTGACCAACACCCGTGATGTAGGCTTCGTTGGCGGGCATTTCAGTCGATCTTCTCGAAGAGCGGCAGGTAGATTTCGCCCTGGCGCTCGAACTTTACTTGGACGGCATCGCCGATCTGCACCGCTTCTACCGGGCAGCCCACGATGTTGGTGGTGAGATACACGCCTGGCGCGCCGTCGATGGCAACGCGCGCGATGACGTAAGGCACGTCCAATCCCGGGCGCCATTCCTGGTAGTTGATAGTGAAAGTATCGACGGTGCCGGTTCCAGCCACCTCTGCAGGCGCCACTTTTTCCGAAAGGCACTTCCTGCATACGGGACGCGGCGGATGGATGAAGGTGGCGCACTCCTGGCAGCGCATGAGCCGCAGCTTTCCATCCGCTCCGCCAGTCCAGAAGAAGCGGTTCTCAGCATCCAGCCGCGGCAGGACGCGTGGCGCTCCCATTCGTCACACGTCCCAGACGATCCACAGGGTGTCGACGCCAATGACGTGGCCCCCATGGAAGTTCGGCGGACGGTCCGGATCGAGCCGGAATGGCGGGAGGCGCGCCAGCATCACCTCGTACAGAGTCTGCAACTCAACTCGCGCGAGGTGCGATCCCAGGCACCGGTGGGGGCCTAAGTTGAAGGCGATGTGTGCCTTCTTCTCGCGCGTAAGGTCGAAGCGGTCAGAACCGGCAAACTCGGTCGGGTCGAGATCGGCCGCCGGCAGGAACAGCATCACCCGCTCGCCTGCCTTCATCTGCAGACCTTCAAAGACGATATCCTTCGCCACCTTCCGGGGCGGGACCGTGAAGGTATAGCGGCGCAGCAACTCCTCCGAGGCTTCCGGGATCGTCTTGGGGTTCGCGCGCAGTTGCGACTGCAGGGCCTGATCCTGGGCCAGGTGGCGTATGCCAAAGCCCATCCCATTCATCACGGTGTCGAGACCGGCAATGAACAGAACGACGCCGTAATTCTCCATGTCCTCCAAGGTCGTGGGGCGGCCGTTGATCTGCGATTTCCACAGGAGGCTGATGAGGTCGTTCTGGGGACGCTCGCGCCGCTCGAGGATGGTGTCGCGCATCATGGCGGTGATTCGCAGCAGCTTCATCATGACCTTGCGCGGGTCGGGCTCCGGATCGGAGAGGTGTTCCCGGACGAGGGCGCGATACTCTTCCTGCCGCTCGAGCGGCAGACCCAGCATCTTCAGAAACACACGCACTGGCAGAGGCTCGGCGATATCGACCATGAAATCGCATCGGCCGCGCGTGATAACGCTGTCAATGAGTTGGTTGGCGAGCGTGCGTATGTCGTCCTTGAGCGCCAGCATGGCCTTCGGCGAGAACGCTTGCTGCAGTGGCGTGCGGTATTGGCCGTGCTCAGGAGGATCGAGGTTGATCGGACTCGCCATCGGGATATGCGGCGTGCCGGGGGGCATCTTCGCCCGGATGGCGTCCAACTGTTCGCGGGTAACGAACTGGCTGGTGAAGGATTCGGTGTCGCGCGAGGCTTTGAAGTTGGCGTTGTGGCTCAAAAACATCCAGTGGCCGCCGTTGCGTGGCGTCCAGAACACCGGCGGAGCCACCCTGATCAGGTCGAGAATGCGCTTGTGCGGATCGGCCAGGTAGGCCGGGTCACGGAACATGTCAAAATCGTAGAGCGCGCCTTCCGGAACATGGGCTGGCCTGGGTGCGGCCGGGCTCAGCGTAGCGGCATCATTCATCGCAACGTCCCCCTAACAAAACACTACAGCCCCTTCGGAGCTTGGTGGACAGGCTCCTGGCGCAGCGCCTTTACATCGTGCGCTGGCGGGCAGATACTAAGCAAGCATAGTGTACGCCGGCCGGCCGCCATTGTCTGCATGGTTCTAGTCCGGCGCGTAGCGCCGGCAGCGCTTCGGGGGTCGCGCCTTGCGCGATCCCCCTAAGGCGTTGGCCGCAGGCCATGAGTTGTGCAGGCCATGGGGGACTATGAAGATCCGCATCGACAAGGCCGCGTGTGCCGGTAACGCGCGCTGTGCGGCCGTTGCGCCGGAGCTGTTTCCGCTCGACGAGAACGGCTATATCCAGGTTGAAGAGATCGAAGTTCCCCCCGGTAAGGAAGACCTTGCCCGGCGGGGCGCGCGCGCCTGTCCCGAGCGCATCATCGTGATTGAAGACGATAAGAAATGAGCCTCCACCCGCAAAGGGCTGGCGTCAACCTCTATTAAACAGTAACTGATCATCTTTCCTGAACAGTGGAGGATGTTTATTGACGGGTTGCTCACCCTGTTTGATGAATGATCCGGTGCAGGCATGTACGCCGGCGGTTGCTCGGCGGCCACACTGAGCGGATACACAAACGCAGAGAGAGAGTTGATGACGGACTTCCTGGGTTACAAGAACAAGCGCGTCGTGGTGAGCGGCTGCTTCTCCGGAATCGGCGAGGCCACGGCACGGCAGCTCCTGCAACTCGGTGCCGAAGTCCACGGTCTCGACTACAAGCAGAGCAAGCTCGATCTGGCCTCCTTCAGGCTGGTGGATCTACGCGACCCGGCATCGATCGATGCGGCCGCGGCGGCCATCGGCGGCAAGGTGGATGCACTGTTCAACTGTGCCGGCCTGCCTCAGACCTCGCCACCGCTCGATGTGATGAAGGTCAACTATGCGGGCACGCGGCGGCTGACTGAGAAGATTGTGCCGCTGATGGGGCAGGGAAGTGCGATCGCCAGTGTTGCCTCCATCGCAGGCCTCGGCTGGAGTCGCAGACTGCCCGTTTTGATGGAGCTGCTCCAGATCGACAGTTATGAAGGAGCGGTCAAGTGGAGCGAGACGCACGCGGACGTCGTGCGCGAGGGCTATTCCTTCTCGAAGGAAGCCATAGTCGTGTGGACGATGATGACTGCTGCGTCGCTCATCAAGGGCGGCATTCGTATGAATTGCACGATGCCCGGTCCCACGCAGACTCCCATGATGGCTCATTTCGAAGCCGCGTCGCAGCGCTCGGTGCTCGAGGCGGCAACGCAACCGATCAACCGCCGCTCGAGCCCCGAGGAGCAGGCTGCTCCCCTGGTGTTTGTCAACAGCAGCGTGGCCAGCTACCTGAACGGCGTAGCTCTTCCGGTTGATGGTGGATTGCTGGGCGGTATCGCGACCGGTCGGATCGACCCGAGGACAATGATGGGGTCGGCGTCCTAGAGCCGGTGAATGACCGCAGCGCCCCGTGCCGAAGTCGGGCGGCGACACCAGGCGTCCCAACGACCGGTAAACAAACAGATTCTTCACTGCATGTTGATTATTGGCATTGACACGGGTGTCTGACTGCGACTGAACTTTTTCATTTTGGGGGGATTGGATGAACAACGGACTCTACGTATTGAGGCGGTTTGTTGCGGCGGCGCTGGGCTTGAGTGTGGCTGGGCCCATATTTGCGCAGACTGCGCAAACGGCCAGTGCGGGGGCGCAAGCGCCCACCCAGGGAGTCGAGCTCACCGAAATCATCGTAACCGCACGCCGCGTGGAGGAACGCCTTCAGGACGTGCCGATCTCCATCACCGTGTTCAACCAGGAACAGCTCACCAACCGCAATGTCGTCAACTCGACGGACCTGGCGGCCTACACGCCGTCGCTTTCAGCGAACACCAACTTTGGCGCGGAGAACAGCAGCTTCGCCATCCGCGGATTCGTTCAGGATGCCGGTACGCCGCCGTCAGTCGGCGTCTACTTCGCCGATGTAGTCGCGCTGCGCGGTCCGACTCAGGGCATTCAGGCCGGTGACGGTGCGGGGCCGGGCTATTTTTTCGACCTGCAGAACGTGCAGGTGCTCAAGGGCCCGCAGGGCACGCTGTTTGGCCGCAACACGACGGGAGGCGCGATTCTGTTCGTGCCTCAGAAGCCCTCCTCAACTTTCGAAGGCTATGTCGAAGCGTCGGCCGGCAATTACGATATGAAACGTGTCCAGGCCGCGATCAACATCCCGTTCAGCGAGGGTATTCGCTTCCGGCTGGCGCTCGATCATAACCAGCGCAACGGCTACCTCAATAACATTTCGGGCATCGGTCCGCGGGACTACAACGACGTCGACTACACCGCCGTGCGGGCGAGCCTGGTGGTCGATGTGACGAACAACATCGAGAATTATACGATCGCCTCCTTCAGCCACTCGGACACCCACGGCAGTGTGCAGAAGCTGATCGGCTGCAATCCGGCAGGATTCAATCCGCCGGATCCCAGGGCGGGCCTCGGTAATTTCATCGGCGTCTTCTCGTGCGGCCAGCTCGCCGCCGAGAAAGCGCGCGGGGCTGGTTTCTACGATGTAGAGGCTGCTGTTTCCAATCCCGACTCGATGATCCAGCAGTGGCAGATCATCAACACGACGACCTGGAGCGCAACGGATGCGTTCAGGATCAAGAACATCGCCAGCTATGGGCAGTTCAGGGATTTCCAGAGGTCGCCGCTGTTCGGAACCAATTGGCAGGTCGGCACACTGCCCGTGCCCTACCCGCAGCTGTTCTTCCGGGGCATTCCCGCGATTTTCACCGGCATCTTCCCGATACCGGGAGGCAACACGGCAGATCAGGCCACCTACACCGACGAGGTCCAGCTGCAGGGTGCGACCGCGGACCAGCGGCTGACGTACCAGGCCGGCCTCTATTTCGAGTGGAGCGATCCGCTGGCCCTGATCGGCAATCAGTCGCCGCAGCTTGCTCCTTGCACCAACCTGGCGACCCTGGATTGCACCGACCCGATCGGAAGCACTTTTTCTGCAGTGATCAGTCAACAGCTCGGCTTTCCTGTCCCCGTCCATGTTGGCGCGGTCAACTACACCGCTGGCGAGACCTTCTTTCGTGACCGCGGGGTTTACGCGCAGTCCACCTATAGCCTGACGGATAAACTCAAGCTGACCGGTGGTCTCCGCGGTACATGGGATGAGCAGAGCAATTCAGCCACGCGTATCACAAACAACTTCGCGGTTCTTCCGCCGTATACGCCGGGGGCGACTGCGTCGTGCACTGATCCCTCCACCGTCCCCACCTGCAGTGAACATCTGAAGCAGAAGTCGAGTAAGCCGACCTGGCTGATCGACCTGGATTACAAGCTCACCAATGACGTGATGCTGTACGGCAAATATGCCCGCGGTTACCGCGCCGGTGGGGTTTTCACGAACGCGCCGATCGATCACCGCACCTTCGCTCCTGAGAAGGTGGACAGCTACGAGGCGGGTATCAAGTCGAGCTTCCTTCCGGAGGTACGCGGATTGTTCAACCTCTCCGCCTTCTACAACGACTTCAGCAATCAGCAGCTGCAGTTTGGTTTCAATGCAAAGGTGGATCCGGTCACGGGTGCCACCGCTCCTGTTTCTCCGACCACGGCGATCATCAACGCGGGTAAGTCGCGCATCTATGGAGCGGAGGCCGAGTTCTCGATCACGCCGCTCGAAGGCCTCAGTTTCGACCTCAATTACACCTATCTCAATGCGACCATCCAGCGCATCAACGGGTTCTCGACCACCGATCCCAATTACCAGGTAGCTACTGCGTCGATCGCCCCCGGTTCGCCGCTCGCCCTGTCGCCCAAGAACAAGGCCTCGCTCACGGGCAGCTATACATTGCCGCTGCCGGCAAGCATCGGGCGCATCGTGCTTGGCGCGACCTTCACTCATACCGACAGGCAGTTGACCAACTACGTTTACTTGAATCCCGCAACTGTGGCGGCTATCGGCAAGGACTGGGGCTTCGTTCCCAGCACGGATCTGCTCAACCTCAATTTGAACTGGAATGCCATCGCCGGGTCGCCGGTGGACGTCTCGTTGTTCGCAACGAACGTGACGGGGAAGGACTATTACCAGTTCATACCCGGTCTTGCGAGCCCGGGGGCCGGGGTCGAGTTCGGAGTGCTCGGCGAGCCGCGTATGTACGGCGCGCGAATCCGGTACCGCTTCGGCAAATGAGCCTCTGTCCAGGAAGCCCCGTGTCAGTGGCTCGAGGTGTCGCGCCATGAACTTTGAGCTTTCACAAGACCAGCAGTTGATGCGCGAGACGTTTGCGCGCTTCCTGAACGACGAGAGCACCTTGGAGCGCGTGCGTGCTGCGCTCCCTTCGGGCTTCGATCAGGTGCTGTGGACGGGTCTTGCGGAGCTGGGGGCTTTCTCCCTGCGTGTGCCGCAGAGCGCCGGAGGTCTTGGACTGGGCCTGTTGGATGCGGCCGTGTTGATGGAAGAAGTCGGTCGAACGCTCGCCTCGGGTCCGATTGCCGAGACGCTGATCGCTGCCGCGGTGCTCGGCAGGCTCGATGCGAGCGGCGAGCACCGTGCCTTGCTCGACAAGGTGGTCGCAGGTCAGGCAGTCGTCAGCCTTGCGTTTCATGACGTCGCTGTTGAACCGGAACAGTGGGTCGCTGGAGGCGCCATCGCCGAAGCTGTCATCGCGCGTGACGGCGACAAGGTTGTGCTGATCGCGGCGCCGCTTCAGTGTCACGAAGATGAGCCCAATCTTGCTTCCACGCCGATCGCGCAACTGCGCCTCGGTGAAGCGGCACGCAGGGTGTTGTCAGCGAGCCATCAAGGCCGGACCGTGTTCGCACAGGCCATCGAAGAATGGAAGCTGTTGATGGCCGCGGCGCTGGCCGGGCTGGCCCGGGAGGCTATCGAGCTTGCCTCGACGTATGCGCGTGAGCGGGTTGCGTTCGGGCAGCCCATCGGAACGTATCAGGGCATTTCACATCCCTTGGCGGATCTGCTCTGCGACGTAGATGGCGGCAAGTATTTAACGTGGAAAACTCTGCGCGACATTGTCGACGGGAACCCTCGGGCCGCCGCGGAAATCTCGCTGACTGCGTGGTGGAATGCCGATGCGGCAAGCCGCGCAGTCGCGCAGGCCTTGCACACCTTCGGTGGCTACGGCCTCACCACTGAATATGACATTCATCTCTATAACCTCCGCGCCAAAGCCTGGCCCCTGATCTTCGGCGATCCCGCACGCTTACTCGAAGAGGCGGGACGTCGGCTCTACGCGGGCGAGACCACGGTCCTGCCTGATGTAGGGGAGGTTTCGATCGACTTCGAGCTGGGCGAAGAAGCGCGCGCGCTTGCCAACGAGCTCGATACCTTCTTCAAAGAGAATCTGACACCCGAGCTGAAGGCGAAAGCGCATTATTCCTTTGACGGCCACGACCCCGGCATCCACCGCAAGCTCGCACAGGCCGGCCTGCTCTTCCCGGGGTGGCCGAAGGAATGGGGCGGACGTGCAGCACCTCCATTCGCGCTCAACGCTGCGAGCCACGTATGGGAAGCGCATGGCTGGACCGGCCATGTCATGGGCGTTTCCAACATGGTTGGCACGATCATCCGGCGCTTCGGGAGCGAGCTGCTAAAGCGTGAGGTCCTCGCCAAGATCGCCGCCGGGGAGGCTATCTGCAGCCTGGGATATTCGGAGCCTGGCTCGGGATCGGACGTGTTTGCCGCGGCAACCCGCGCAACACGTGACGGCGATGCCTGGCGGATTGACGGTCAGAAGATGTTCACCAGCGGCGCGAATATCGCCGACTATGTGCTGCTGCTTGCGCGAACTGACCCGAGCGTCCCGAAGCACAAGGGTCTCACGATGTTCATCGTGCCTCTCAAGTCGCCTAACGTCGAGATCCAGCCCGTTTTCACCTTCCAGGATGAGCGGACCAACATCACCTACTATGATGGAGTGAAAGTCCCCGACAGCTATCGCCTCGGCGAGGTCAACGGGGGCGTGAAGGTGATGGCCGGGGCCCTCGAGCTCGAGCACGGTGGCGGCTTTGCAAAGACGCAACTGCACATGGTCCGCGCGGCGGAGGCTCTGTGCCGTGAGCTCAAGTTTCGCGGGCGGCCATTGATCGAGGATTCAGCGGCGCAGGTGCGCCTGGCTCGCGCGACGGCTCATGTGATGCTGTCGGAGGTCATCGCCTGGCGCGCTCTGTGGGCGGGAGTCGAAAAGAGGCCCAATGCAGGCTTTGGCCCGATGGCCAAGCTATTTTCCTCGGAGAAGTTCCTCAAGGACTCCTCGGATCTGCTCAACCTGACGGCGCCCGATTCGCTGTCCAAGCGAAAGGGACCCGCGGGCTTCCTCAACCAATGCTATCGCCACTCCCAGGGAACGACGATCTATGGTGGCACGAGCGAGATCCATCGGAGCATGATCGCCGAGCGCGCGCTGAATCTGCCGCGCACTCGCGCCTGATCCGAAGGAGGATCCTATGTCCGAAGATCCGCATCTGCTGACCGACGAAGCCGGCCCGATCCTCATTGCCACCCTCAACCGCCCCGAGAAGTTGAATGCGCTGAGCGGCCCGATGATGAAATTGTTCGAGGCCGCAGTGCACCACTTCCGTGACACGCCGGCTTTGAAAGTGATGCTCATACGGGCCACAGGCCGTTATTTCTCGGCTGGCGCCGACATGCTCAGCGGTGATCCGGAAGGTAGCGCCCGGGCGAGGACTGCGTCGGGTATCCGCGAAACGCACCGGCGGAAGCTGCACGGGATGCAGCGTATCTATGATGAGATGGAGTCGATCGAGAAGCCGTTCGTAGTGGCCAATCATGCCCCCTGCGTCGGTGGCGGGCTGGAAATGTCTCTGTCCTGCGATTTTCGACTCGCCGCGAAAAGCGCGCGCTACTCCTTTCCAGAAGGGAAGTTTGGCGTGCTGCCGGCCTCGAATGGCGTCAGCCGACTTGCACGGATCGTCGGTACACATTGGGCCCGGTATCTCATCATGGCCAACATGCCCGTCGATGCGGACAAGGCGTTGCTCATGGGCCTCGTTCACGAGGTATGGCCTGATGAGACATTCGATGAGCAGGTCATGCGCTTCTGCCGTCACGTGGCCGAGCAGAATGGCGAGCAGATGGGCGCCGCCAAGATTGCCATTGAGCTCGCGCGGGATCTCGGTCTGGCCCAGGCGCGCAATGTCGAGCGGATGGCGAATTCCGCTCTGATGTTGAATCCGGACTACCTTGCGGGTATCGAGAAATACATCGCAGGCCTCGGAAGCAAGGCAAAAAAGGAGTAGCCGCGGCGCTCACAGCGGGGAACACATGGCGCTCTACACCACGATACATCTGCACAACGTGCCCGCCGGCCGCGAGCGCGAATACGCCACCTGGTTCGATGGACCCCATCGTGCGGCTGCAACAACGTTGCGTGGCTTCAAGGCCGCCGATCGCTACGAGGTGACGCGCGAGCAGATCATGGCTGACATCCCGCAGCCGTGGCGGTTCCTCAGTGTCTATGACTTTGACTTGCCCAATCCGTCGATAGACATCCCGGCACTCGGGCCGCTGATTGCCGGCGCGCGTGATGCGGGCATAGTTGCGGACGATGAGACCGAGCGGCTGTACACCTATCGGCTCTATTCCGACTGGAAGGGTAGCCCCAACTGGCGACAGTCCAAACCCCTCTCCGGCGTCAGCATCATCCTCGCCAACTATGTCCCCGGCCGCAAGGCCGAATACCACAAGTGGTACGACGAAGTGCATAGTGTCGAAGTCACGAACGTACCCGGCCATGTTGCAATGAAGCGGGGCGAGCTGTCCCCCTTGCAGATCGAGCCGCGTCTGTATTGTCCCGGGGACCAACTGGTCATGTGTGCGCAGCAGACCGACGACCTGAGTTTCACCATCAAGGATTTCAGCGCGCGGGCGGGAGGGCGAAGTCCCAGCGGCATTGCCATGCAACCGCGCTCGTCATCCGGCTCCACCGCGCGCACGGTTCATTACTTCAAAAAGGTGAGCGGCAAGGAGCTCTGGAACGCTGGAATTGCGTACGCCGGGGACCTCTCCATGTATCCCGGTAAGAGTAATGAAAATCGTGCCTGAAGAGGTGAGCTGACCGTGGCAAAAGTCATTGTCATAACGGGCGCGGGTGCGGGACTTGGACGCGCGCTTGCGCGGCGTTTCGCGGCAGACGGCGAGGCAGTGGTACTTCTCGGGCGCAACCCGGAGAAAGTCCAGGAGGTTGCCGAGCAGATCGGGGAGCGAGCGCTGGCGCTGGGGTGCGATGTGGCCTCACCGGATTCGGTACGTGCGGCTTTCGCCCGCATCGCCGAACGTCATCCGCGGATTGATGTGCTCATCAACAATGCTGCGGTGTTCGAGCCGTTTCTGATCGCCGAGGCCACCGATGATCAGATCCTGAAATCCGTTACCACCAACCTGGCAGGTCCGATTCTGTGCGCACGCTCGGCGATTCCCCTGATGGGCAAGGGAAGCCAGATCATCAACGTCAGCAGCGAGTCGGTCGGAATGCTCTTCCCCCACCTCGTTATGTACCAGAGCAGCAAGGCGGGCCTGGAGCGGTTCTCACAGGGGCTGCATCACGAGCTGGACCCCAAGGGTATCCGCGTAACCACCGTGCGCGCGGGTCAGATGATGGAGGCCGGCAAGACCTGGGACATCGACCCGCAGGCGGCGATGCGCTTCGCGCAGGCGGCCGCGGCTGCGGGCCTCAACCTGCGTGAGCGCCCGATTTCGCAATACACATCGGTAACCAACATCTTCCGCGCCGTGATCGATCTGCCTGCCGACCTTCATGCACAGACCGTTTTCCTGCACGCGCGTGCACCGATCAAAGATTGAGGACATGTGATGCTTCCAGAAGCCAAGTTGTATATCGACGGTGTCCTGCGCAGCGCAGCCGGCGGCAAGACTTATGACAATATCGGCCCGTGGACCGGGCAAGTGGTCGGCAAGGCGGCAGACGCTTCCCCCGAGGATGTCAATGCTGCGATCGCCGCTGCCCGGCGCGCTTTCGACGAGACTGACTGGTCGACGAGACACTCATACCGCCACGAGCTGATGACCAGGTACCGCGACCTGCTCGTCGCCAACCGGGACAAACTGGTGGAGATCGTGCGGCACGAGGTTGGTTCGGCATTGGGCGCGGCTCACAGCGCACAGGTTGCCGGGGCGCTGGAGGGCGCTACGGGCCTCATCGAGGCCTTCCCGTCGATCGAATGGCAAGAAGACAGGGGCCGTCGCCGTCAGTACGGGTTCGACAGCGATCGATTGGTCGTCCGTGAGAGCATGGGTGTCGCTGGCGCCATTACACCTTGGAACGTGCCGCTGTATGTCAACATCGGCAAAGTGGTTGCCGGGCTTCTTGCCGGCTGCACGATGGTGCTGAAGCCGGCTCCGGACACTCCGCTCTCAGGCTCGATCATGGGCGAGTTGGCAATGGAGGCGGGCGTCCCGAAGGGCGTGTTCAACGTCATCACCTCGAGCGACCCTACAACGGCGGGGGAGATGTTGGTGACCGATCCCAGGGTGGATCTCATAACGTTTACCGGTTCCACCGGGGTTGGCAAACGGATCATGGAGAAGGGCGGGCCCACGCTCAAACGACTGTTCCTGGAGCTGGGCGGTAAGTCAGCCAACATCATTCTCGATGACGCGCCGGACTTTGCCGCGCGGGTCATGCGCTCGATCGTCAGTTTCCATGCCGGGCAAGGTTGTGCGATCGCGACCCGCCTGCTGGTGCCCAGGAGCCGTTACGCGGAAGCGGTCGGTGCGCTGGAGAAGGCTTATGCGGGCTTCGCCACGAAATGGGGCGATTTCAACGATCCCACCTGTGTGATGGGTCCGGTCATTTCCAAGCGGCAGCTCGATCGCGTGATGAGTTATGTCGAGCTGGGCAAGCGCGAGGGCGCGAGGTTGCTGGCAGGAGGGAACACCCGCACCGACAAGGGCGGTGGATTCTTCATGGAACCGACCTGTTTTGTCGACGTGAACAACAAGATGAGGATTGCCCAGGAGGAGATCTTCGGCCCCGTGCTGGTCGTGATTCCGTTCGAGAACGACGACGATGCGGTTCGGATCGCCAACGACAGTGAGTATGGCCTGTGCGGCGTAGTCGCCTCGGGTGACAAGGAGCGTGCCATGAGAGTTGCACGGCGTCTTCGCACTGGCTCGGTCTCCGTCAACGGTGGCATGTGTATCGCGCCGGACTTGCCGTTCGGTGGCTACAAGCGTAGCGGCATTGGGCGGGAGTGGGGCCGCGAGGGAATCGAGGAATTCCTGGAAACCAAGGCGATCGCGATCGGGGCGTAGCCGCCCCGGGGGTGTGTCAGCTTGGCTGGCGAGGCGCCAGAGCCGCTTCGGCCGCGGCGATCTCCGATTTGAGCCACATCGTTTCACTGAGGTTCTGGCCACCGGACTCACGTAGCAGAGCCTGTAGGGCATCCTTCTTGACTGCCAGGGCGTCTGGGTTCGTACGCTCCGTCCCGAGCGCGATATCCAGAAGGTGAAGGGCCTCGAGCGGCCGGCCTTCGCCCAATTTCTTCCTGGCCCGCGCCGCGAGCGCTCCGGCTCCGCCCGCGAGCTCGACGAGGTCGGCGTCGACGCTGGATCTCGGCACTCCGTAAAGGGAAGTGGTCGAGTCGTAATGGAACCAGCCGGAATATTCCTCCCAAATCGCGCGTACAGCCCACGACACCTTGCCGTGGAACTCACCAATCTTCAGTTCCTCCGGAAGTTTGATTTCACGCATGAGCGTGTGCACGTCCTTACCGGCATTCATGCCTGAAATGACGGCGTCGTTCACGTACGAAACCGCTGCATACATCTTGTCGAGCGACGCACGGATTTTGTCGGCACCGCGGATCGGATCGCCGTGACCGGTGATCAGGAGCTCCGCTCCCAGCTTGCGTACGGTATCGAGAGAGGTCAAATAACGCTGCACTAACCGCGGCTTGTCGCCACGCACCGTGACGAGGTTGGGTATGGCGAGGAACACTGGGCCAAACAGATTGCCCGTGAATGCGACGCGCTCTTTCGGCATCCACACCGTCAGCGAATCGAGCGTTTCTCCGCCCGGCGTTGAAATCACCTCGAAGCGTCGCTCGCCGAGCTCGAATTCATGGCGCCGATCGACAACGATCTCCGGTACGACTTCCGGCGGAGGTGGCGGATTTGCACCTCTCTTAACAGTGCCGCTCCATAGCTTGGCCGAGCGGCGGCCGATATAAGGTCCAAGGTCGCGGAAGTAGCGCCATGTGTTGACGAAGCGCCGCTCCCCGATCACCTGGGTTCCCGATTCGCGTACCGTCGGTACGCCGCCATAGTGATCGGGGTGGGCCTGCGTAAGGATGATGTAGCGCAGGGCGCCGGTGCGCTTTGGGGCCAGCAGACCCTTCGTGCGCTCGGCATTGTCCATGAAGCCAGTGTTGACCATGACATCGCCCGCGCTGGTCGTCACCAGGTAGGCGTTGGAGATGTCCTTCGCCATGAAAATGAAATCGGTGATCCGCTCGGCTTCCTTCTGCTGGTCGCCGGCCTGAACGAGGCTCGCCAACACGGGCTTGCGGTCCTCTTGTTGCGTGCTCATGCGCCTGGACCCTCGCCCCCGAATTGGACCATCACCTTGGCCGAGGACGGCGTGCCTGCCACGCCGATTGCGTCGATTATTTTGTCGAATGGAAAGCGATGGCTGATCAAAGAGCGCACCTTATCGCGGAGGCGGGGCAGTGCCGCGATGACATCCGGCATTTCGCTTGGATAACCGACCGCAGTGGTGATCGTCATCTCGGTGGTGAGCATCGCGCCCAGATCGATCTGAACCGGTTTCATGTAGGCCGCCGTCACGACCAGGCGGGATTGATATTTCGCCATGCTGATGACATCGGACAAAATGCTCGGTGCTCCGGCAGCATCTATATAGGCATCGGTGCCCACGGCTTCCCGGCTGAATACACGTGCGGAACCGTGCAACTCCAGCAGCCGGGCGCGGACGTTTTCCTTCCCAGGATTGATCACTGCTTTCGCGCCGAGCGCCTTGGCGCGTTCAAGCCGCTCGGGAGCGAGGTCGAGCGCAACCACGTCCTTCACTCCGCGGTCGACTAGCCACAACACCATGCCAAGTCCGATCGGACCGCATCCAAACACCACTACCTTGTCGCCGGCCTTGGCTTGCGCACGATTGACGCCGTGTAGCGCAACGGCGAGCGGCTCACTCAACGCAGCAAGTTCGAAGGGCAGGTCGTCGGGGATCGGTAGCAAGCTGTCGCCTACGCGTGCATCACGTACCAGCAGCTCTTCTGTGAAGGCGCCTTCAGGGCCACCGCTGCCGATGTAGCTGGGCGTCATCATTGGGTTGATGACGACGCGCTGCCCCACGGAGACACCCTTGACGTCGGTGCCGACGGTAATTACTTCACCCGCGGCTTCGTGGCCGATGGGTGTCACGCCCCCGGGCTTGCGGTGAATGCCGCCGATCTTGATGTAGGTGAGATCGCTGCCGCACACGCCGCAGGCCTTCACCCTCACTACGACATCGGAGTTTCCTGGACGCGGTGCATCAACCGGGTCCAGCCTGACGTCATTCACGCCATGAATGTTGAGCACGCGCCCCATAAACGATCTTTCCTTGAGTTCCGATTGGATCGATCAGAGATTCACCATGCAGGCGCCGTCGATGATGATCGTGTCGCCGCTGTGGAAGGAGGACGCATCGCTCGCCAGATAGGCTGCGATTCCCTCGAAGTCGGCCGGGTACCCGGGCCGGGGAATGGGGTTCTTGGCGGCGAAGTACTTGTCTACCTGGCTGAGCTCACCGTCGCCGGTCATACCGGTCTTGATGTAACCCGGCGCAATCGAGTTGGCGCGGATACCGTACTTGCCGAACTCGACGGCCATCGACCGGATCATGGCCCCCAAGGCTGCTTTCGAGCCTGCGTAAGCCACTTTGCCGGCAAGCCCTTTGAACATTGACAGGCTGCCACAGAAAATTAACGAACCGCCGGGCTCGCCTGCCTCAGCGCGCTTCACCATGTGCCGCGCGCCTTCGCGCAAGGTGAAGAAGGCGCCGTGCATGCTAACACCGAGAAATGCGTGATAGTCCTGCGTCGACAGATCGAAGATGGACCTCGATGGGGAAGGAGGGAGACCCGCGTTCGCGATAACGCAATCCACGCGACCGAAGTCCTTCGTCAGCGCCTCGTACCCAGCGATGACCTGCTCTTCGGAGGACACGTCCACTTGGCGCGTGCCGACGCGGACGCCATAGGACTCCAACTCCTTCTTCGCTGCGGCGTTTTTTTCCGCATTGCGTGCCCAGATGACCACGCTGCCGCCTTGCTTGGCGACGCCACGTGCGAATCCCAGGCCGAGGCCACTGTTGCCGCCGGTCACAAGCGTGACCTTGCCGGTTAAATCGAAGAGGCCCTTTGCCATCCGCCGCTCCCCTGGTGCTATCTGCGCAAGAGCTTCACCCGGCAGCGCGGTCTCAACAACACCGAACGGCGTCGAGAATGGGCCTTAATGACGAGCCCGGGACACGGGGCGCATTCCGGGCGATCACGGTCGTCGGCACCCCGGCGCGGATGAGGCGGCGAGCATATTCCATATCTTCCTCGAGAAACAAATCGAGCGCACCGACGGTTATGAAGGCAGGGGGCAAACCTGTTAGATCCGCAGCACGCGCGGGCACCGCCTCGACTGGTACCTCCGGCCCACCTGGCTCTGCGCCGAGCAGTGAGCGCCAGCCGAAACGATTGCTGTTTGGGGTCCAGACGAACTCACCGCAATGCGGGTGTGGTTCGGCGCTGCTCCCGGTGCGGTCGTCGAGCATCGGCGAATCCAACAGCTGCAGGCAGATCTGAATGTTGCCGCGTTTGCGCGCGAGCAGGGCGAGCGCCACAGCATGGCCGCCGCCGGCACTCTCACCGCCGATGGCTATCCGGGAACGGTCTATGCCGAGCCGCTCCGCTTCCGCGTACAGCCACACAAGAGACGCATAACAATCATCGAGGGCACCGGGAAATCGTGTTTCCGGCGCCCGACGATAGCCGACCGAAACAACTATGCAGTCGAGTTCCGCCGCGAGCGAACGGTTCGACCCGTCGTTGATTTCCGGATTGCCGATCACAAAGCCCCCCGCAGGCGACCGCCTGCTGTTCAGGCGAGAGGGGTGGCCGGTTCTGGGATCCTATCGCGGTGCCCGCACGGACCGCGTGCAGCACCTGTTCGTTGAAATCGAACGAGGGAAGGACGTCCAAAAGCGGCAGCAGCTCCGGTGCAACCAGCCCGCGCGCGGCGCTGGGACTACTGGACTTATTGTTCCCCGGCATGCAGCTCCCCCCCGAGTTCACTTGGTCCATTTTGATCAACAGCGGTGTATAGTACCGAAGACTGGCCTTCGCGAGGAGAGGGCCCAGTGACCCAGGCTGCTCGAGGGGGATCTGTAAAGATGCAGCGTCCTGAAAATGGTTTGATGACCGTTGAGGCAGAGCTTCGGGTGCCTGCCGCGACCGCGCAAGTCGTGCACTACCTCTTCGTGGAGCCCATCGCGGGCGCTCTGCGCGAGGACGATGACTATCGGCTGGATTTGTGCCTGACGCCGCGGCCGCGCAATGCGCGGGCCTGCTACTCGGACCGCTGGGCACCACATCACTTCGAGCGCCTCGGTGCCGTCTGGTTCTTACCGCCTGGGGAGACATTGCAGGCATGCAGTGATGGCGGTCGCCCCCAGCGCTCGCTCGTCTGCCGCGTGCATGCTGAGCAGATGCGCGCCTGGCTCCAGCACGACTTGGAATGGACGGACCGGCGACTGGCCGCGGTCCTCGACATTCCGGATGCGAATATTCGAGGCCTGCTTCTGCGGTTGGCGGAGGAAGTGCGCCATCCAGGCTTCGCGAGCGAAGTGCTCGTCGAGCTGATTTGTGCGCAGATCGCGATTGAGCTCGGCCGCTACTGCGCCGCGGTCAATGAGGGTCCCGCAACGGGCGGCCTTGCTCCGTGGCGTCTGCGGCTGATAGACGAGCGGCTGCGGGAAGTTCAGTCCGCACCGACACTGGCCGAGTTGGCCGACCTCTGCAAACTTTCCGTGCGACAGCTGACACGGGGTTTTCGTACGAGCCGTGGCCGTTCCATCGGCGATCATGTCGCGCAGAGCCGCCTGGAGCACGCCAAACGGCTGCTGAGCAGCGATCAAAGCGTCAAGGCAATCGCCTACTCACTGGGGTTTTCTTCGCCCTCCAGCTTCTCCTACGCGTTCCGAAGGTTGCTCGGAGAAACGCCGCGCGAGTTCCGCCAGCGCGTGTTGCGCGCGGGATAGCAGTCCGCTCGCGACAGCCTGGCACGATGGCCCAAACCAGACATTGTGGCCCACACTCGAAGTTGAATGGCGTTGTCAGCCATTGGCGGGTCACCCCACCATGAACTGGTGGTTATAAGAGAGTGACATGGCGCAACAGCTGGTCGTAGACGAGTTGATCGAAGAGGCGCAGCGCCGGACCGGGCTGCAGCGCTTCGACCGTGAGACCTTTCGCGAAGGTCTCGGAATCCTCGTGTCCGATATCAATCGCGATGAACGTCCGGAGCCTCTCGTCGAGAGGACCCGTGAAGTCCTCGTCAAGGCGCTGACGGACCGCCTGAAGACGACAGCCTACCTCGAGGGCCGCCCCGGGCTGCTCCAGCGCCCGATCAAGCGACCCCTGTTTGTGTTTGGTATTCCGCGGACAGGTACGACCCTGTTGAGCAACCTGCTGGCCGCCGACCCTGCGCATCGCTCACCTCTCACCTGGGAAATCGACGATCCAGTCCCGCCGCCTGCAACAGCGACGCTGTACACGGATCCCCGCGCTCTCGCCCGGCTGGAGACCGAACGCCAGATGCTGGCCGCCCGCCCGGAAATGGGCAAGTACTACCGCAGCTCCGCGATCTACCCCAACGAGTGCGTCTTCATCATGGCGCACGACTTCAAGACCCTGATGTGGGAGTCACGCGGCAAGTTGCCGAACTACCGCGATTGGATCTTTCAGACCGACGTGACATCGGCTTACGAATATCACAAACGCTTTCTGCAACTGCTCCAGGCGGATGCGCCGGGTGTCTGGAATCTGAAGATGCCCTCACACGCGCTGAACATTCCGACGATACTGAAGGTCTATCCCGACGCGCGCCTGCTTTGGACTCATCGCGATCCTGTTACGGCAACAGGCTCATTCTGCAGTTTGATTACCCTGGCCCACCAGGGGTTCAGGGGCAAGATCGACGTGGAGTGGATCAGTCAGAACTGTCCGTGGCAGGCCGCCCAGCATGCCGAACGCATCCTGGATGCGCGTGATGCCCTCGGGGAGGATCGGATCATCGACGTGCACTACGCCGATCTGATGCGTGATCCCATGGGGACCATGCGCAAACTCTACAAGTTGATTGGCGATGAGTTCACTCCCGCTGCCGAGACCGGCATGCGCGCCTGGCTCGAGGACAACCCGCAGGACAAGTTCGGCAAGCACGAGTACAAGTTGGCGCGCTTCGGCCTGACTGAGCAGACGGTCAGGTCGCTCTTCGAGCGCTACCTGGCTCGTTATGAGGTCGAGCGTGAGGGCTGATGGGGGTGGTCAGGTCGCTGCCGCCGCGGCTGCTCAATCGACCATGACCACGACACTGACCCATCTGCAACGCCTCGAAGCGGAAAGCATCTACATCCTTCGCGAAGTGGTTGCCGAGTGTGAGCGGCCGGTCATGTTGTATTCGATCGGCAAGGACAGCTCCGTGATGCTGCACCTAGCGAAGAAGGCGTTCCATCCCGCCAAGCCGCCCTTCCCGCTGCTCCATGTCGACACCACGTGGAAGTTCCGCGCCATGTACGAGTTTCGCGACCGCATGGCGCGGGAGCTCGGCATCGAGCTGCTCGTGCACGTGAATCCCGAAGGCCTGGCGCAGGGAATCAATCCCTTCACGCACGGCTCGCAAGTCCATACCGATGTCATGAAGACACAAGGTTTGAAGCAGGCGCTCGATAAGTATGGCTTCGACGTGGCGTTTGGCGGAGCACGGCGCGACGAGGAGAAGAGCAGGGCGAAGGAGCGCATTTTCTCATTTCGCTCGGCGCAGCATCGCTGGGATCCGAAGAATCAGCGGCCCGAGCTGTGGAGTCTGTACAACACGCGCAAGCACAAGGGGGAGAGCATCCGCGTGTTTCCGATCTCCAACTGGACGGAGCTCGATGTCTGGCAATACATCCATCTGGAAAACATCCCGATCGTGCCCCTGTACTTTTCGGCCAGGCGTCCGGTCGTGAATCGCGACGGAGCGCTCATCATGGTCGATGACGAGCGCATGCCGTTGCGGCCCGGCGAGCGGCCTGAGATGCGAAGCGTGCGCTTCCGCACGCTCGGCTGTTATCCACTGACGGGAGCCGTGGAGAGCGAGGCGACCGCCCTTCCCCAGATCATCCAGGAGATGCTGCTGACGAAGAGCTCGGAACGCCAGGGCCGGGTCATCGATCACGATGCCGCGGCCTCGATGGAGAAGAAGAAGCAGGAAGGGTACTTCTGATATGGCCCATGCATCCGAGCTCATTGAGAGCGACATCAACGCTTACCTGAAATCGCACGAGCACAAGAGCCTGTTGCGATTCATCACCTGCGGTTCCGTCGATGACGGTAAATCGACGCTGATCGGGCGCCTCCTGTACGAGTCGAAGATGATCTTCGAAGATCAGTTGTCCGCGCTGGAGGCGGATTCGAAAAAGGTGGGCACACGAGGCGGCGAGCTCGACTTCGCGCTCCTGGTGGATGGTCTCGCGGCCGAGCGCGAGCAGGGCATCACCATCGATGTGGCGTATCGGTTCTTCTCTACCGACAAGCGTAAATTCATCGTCGCCGATACGCCTGGACACGAGCAGTACACCCGCAACATGGTGACCGGCGCCTCGACCGCGGATCTCGCAGTGATCCTCATCGATGCGCGTAGGGGCGTACTGACGCAGACACGCCGGCACAGCTACATCGTCTCGCTGCTCGGTATCCGGCGGATCGTGCTGGCGATCAACAAGATGGACCTGGTGGAGTATGGGCAGCCGCGCTTTGCCGAGATCGAACGGGACTATCGCGCCTTCGCGGCGCTGATCGGCCTGACCGATATCACCGCCATCCCTCTCTCGGCCGTGTACGGTGACAACATCATCGAGCGCGGCGCCAACATGCCTTGGTATGTCGGCCCGACGTTGATGGGCCACCTGGAGGCGGTGCCGGTCGAGGATCAGTCGCAGACACTGCCTTTTCGCATGCCGGTGCAATGGGTCAACCGGCCCAATCTGGATTTCCGTGGCTTTGCAGGGCGGATCGCGAGCGGCCGCGTGCAGGCCGGCGACCGCCTGAAAGTCGTGCCTTCGGGGCGTGAGAGCCGCGTCGCACGTATTGTCACCGCCGATGGCGATCTGCCGTACGCCATTGCCGGACAGTGTGTCACGATCACGCTGACGGATGAAGTTGACGTGAGTCGGGGTGATGTCCTCGTTGACATGCAGGCGCTGCCGCAGACGGCTGACCAGTTCGAAGCGACGCTCATTGGACTTGGCGAAACCGCCATTTTCCCCGGCCGCTCGTACCTCATGAAACTTGCAACCAAGGTCGTCACCGCGACCGTCAACCCCCTCAAGTACCGGGTAGATGTCAACACGTTGGAGCGCCTGGCAGCCGAGCGCCTCGAGCTCAACGACATCGGCGTCGTCGAGCTGGAGCTCGATCAGCCGATTGCGTTCGAGGAATATGCAAAGAGCCGGGAGCTGGGTGGGTTCATCCTGATCGATCGGATAACCAACAACACCGTGGCGGCCGGCATGCTCCATTTTGCGCTGCGCCGCTCGCAAAATGTCCATTGGCAATTCCTCGACGTCAACAAGGCCTCGCGCGCGCAGCTCAATCGTCAACGCCCCTGTGTAGTCTGGCTCACAGGCTACTCGGGTGCCGGCAAGAGCACGATCGCGAATCTCATCGAGAAGAGGCTTTTCTCACTTGGACGGCGTACCTACCTGCTGGATGGCGACAATGTGCGCCACGGCTTGAACAGGGACCTGGGATTCACGGAGCAGGACCGTGTCGAGAACATACGTCGGGTGGCCGAGGTGGCCAGGCTGATGGTCGACGCTGGTCTGATCGTGTTAGTGTCGTTCATCTCGCCGTTCCGTGCGGAACGGCGGGCGGCGCGTGCACTGTTGGGCGAGGGCGAGTTCTTTGAAGTGTTCGTTGATACCTCGCTGGCGGCGGCCGAAGCGCGCGACGTCAAGGGTCTGTACAAGAAGGCCCGGGCAGGCGCTCTGAAGAACTTCACCGGAATCGATTCGCCCTATGAGCCACCGGAGGCTCCGGAGATTCACATCGACACAGCGAGACTCTCTGCTGTTGAGGGCGCGGATCTCATCATTGAAACGCTCGCCAGGCAAGGCGTCCTGCGAGTCGATTAGCCTGACCTGAGGCGGGTGGCACCACATGACAAAGCGCTTCGCTGACCGGCTCGTCCTGATCACGGGAGCCGCAGGAGGAATGGGACGAGCCTTTGCCCTAAGGTTTGCAGACGAGGCGGCCAGGCTGATTCTTACGGATGTCGAGCCGCAAGGACTGGAGGAGACGGCGTCCCTCGTCCGGGCAAAGGGCACCGAGTGTTCTGCTCATCGCGTTAATCTCGCAGTGGAGAGCGATATCTCGCAGTTTGCAGGCCAGGTCCGCAGCGCGCATGCGCGGCTCGACGTTCTCGTAAACAACGCAGGTATCGCGTACGGCGAAATCGCACGGGCGTTCGAGGGCCTGAGTCAGGAAAAGTGGCTGCACTATTTCAATGTGAACACCGTGGCACCTCTGCTCCTTGCGCAGGCGCTGCGTCCGGTGATCGCTAGCGCGCGAGGAGTCATCCTGAATATGTCCTCCATGGCCAGTAATGTGCCCGCCACAGCATACGGGGTAACGAAGGCTGCCTTGAATGCGATGACGTACGGGATGGCACAGGTTTTTGCAGTGGATGGCATTCGAGTGAATGCGATCGAACCGGGAATCATGGAGACACCTGCCTCGCGGGCGCACCTGTCGTCAGAAACCTACGATCGCGTCCAGGGCCAGCAGGCGCTGAAACTGCACGGCACCGCCGATGATATCGCAGCGCTTGGCCTGTTCCTGGCGTCGGACGACGCGCGGTTTATCACCTGCGAGATCGTCCACTGTGACGCTGGAAATCGACTGCGAGGCTGGCGCGGATAGGTGCGATGAGCACCACGCTTGCGGAACTGAGCGCTCGCGCCTTGGCTCGTGAGGCTTCACAACCCATCATCGAATTCGAAGGTCGTTGGGTTACGTGGGGCGAGATGCGACACGTCACCGAACGCCTGGGCTCCTTGCTCGACGCAAGCGGCGCCCCACCGAGTGCTCCGGTCGCCCTAGTTGCACGCAATCGACCGTCTTCAGTTGCCGCGCTGCTCGGCCTGATCGCTGGAAGCCACAGCATTCGCATGGTTCATCCCTTCCAATCTCCTGCCGCCATGGCACGGGACGTGGAGCGGTTGAAACCCGCGGCTCTCGTGGGGGCGGCCGAAGAATTCACCGATGAAGTGCGTTCGGTCTTGCGCAAGCATGGTATTGCGGGTGTTGCACTCTCGGATATGGATGCGACCACGGTGCCGGGGTTCGAGAGGTGCGAGAGCCAATTCGAAGTACCTGCGCACCCGCAGATCGAGATTCTGACCAGCGGTACCACCGGCCCTCCGAAGCACTTCGCCATCAGCTTTGAAACGATCGCCAGGCATCACGTAGGCGTTCATCTGCTGGCTTCGAGCCAGAGCAACGACGTGCTGCAGATGCCGCCGATGACGCTGTTCTTTCCGTTAGGGAACATCTCTGGGGTCTATTCCACTATTCCCACAATGTTGCGCGGCCGGCGCGCCGAGCTTTGGGACCGGTTTACGGTGGCCGCCTGGCACCAACATGTGTTGCGTTATCGGCCTGAGCTCAGCGGCCTGCCACCGGCGGGTGTGCAGATGGTGCTGGATGCGAATATTCCTGCCGCGGATCTGGCCTGCATTCGCTTCTTGAGCACGGGCGCTGCCCCTTTGGACCCCACGGTGCAGCGCGCTTTTGAGGAGCGCTATGGTATCCCCATACTGCTCTCCTACGGCGCCACTGAATTCGCAGGTCCTGTGGCCGCCATGACACCGCAGTTGTACCCCGAGTGGGGCAAGCGGAAGTTCAGTAGTGTTGGGCGTGCGCTTCCCGGTTCCCAGCTACGCGTCACTGATCCGGAAACGGGTGCCGTGTTGCCACCCGGCAAGGAAGGCATTCTCGAGGTGATCTCTCCACGCATCGGGCCCGATTGGATACGCACATCCGATGTCGCGCTGATCGATGAGGACGGGTTTCTGTTTCATCGCGGCCGTGCCGACGGCGCGATCATTCGTGGCGGATTCAAGTTGTTGCCTGAGACCATCGAACGCGCGCTGCTCCTGCATCCTTCGGTGTCCGCAGCCGCCGTCGTGGGGGTTCCCGATACTCGATTGGGACAAGTGCCGGCGGCTGCCATCCAGCTGAAGCCGGGATTCGCGCCACCTACATTTGCCGATCTCGAAGCGCACCTGCGCGCGCATGTCCTGGCGACACACATTCCCGTCAAATGGCGCCTGGTGGAGGATCTGCCCAGGAATCGCTCCATGAAGACCGACAGACCTGCCGTACAACGGTTGTTTGAGGAGGAGGGCGCCTGAGCCACTATCATGCCGCCCTGGTTAGTTTGTCGATTTCAGCGAGATCATCTGCGAACGAGATCGTCCAGCGCTCTGAGGGTCTCCTCCATCGGGCACCATGTGGTTTCATCACTAGATAGTGTGCACTATCTAGCTGCCATTTCAAAGGGCGCGTACACTGTCCGGACCGTTACGCTGCACGCCGGGTGACTATGACTAGCGTGAATAGACTTAAGCCGCCTGCGTTGGTTGTTGGCACGGCGTTCGGTTGCCGAATTCACATTCCTGCATTACGAGCCGCGGGTTTCGAAGTCGTGGGTCTCGTGGGTACGGACGCCGAACGCACTCAGCGGCGTGCCGAGAGCAGCGGGGTACTGCAGGCATTCACCGATCTCGACGAGGCGATCAGGCGTACCGGTGCGACCGTGGTTACTGTAGCGACGCCGCCGCACACGCATGGTCCGCTCTCAATGGTTGCCATATCACGTGGCTGTCACATCTTGTGCGAAAAGCCCTTCGCCCGGGATGTCGTTGAGGCGCGCGCGATGCTCGAGGCCGCTCAACGCGCGGGCGTCGTGCACTTGGTAGGGCATGAATTTCGATGGACTCCCGATCGAGCCATTTTTGCGCGGGCCATTGCGGAGGGGCTGATTGGGAAGCCCAAACTCGCGATAATCGTGCAGTACATGGGGCTTGTTGCGAGTCCGGAGGCCAAAATGCCGCTGTGGTGGTTTGATGAGCAGGCGGGGGGTGGATGGCTCGGAGCCCAGGGCTCGCACATCATCGACCAGGTGCGAACTGCGCTGGGTGAGTTCGTATCCTTGAGCGCGACGTTACCGACCGTGTCAGCACGGGAAGGTGTTGCCGAGGACTCCTACGCCGTTCGTTTCCAAACGGCAAACGGAGTGGAAGGGGTATTGCAGCATACCGCCGGGGCGTGGGGTCCGGGCGCCGGCATGACTCGTGTCGCCGGGACAGAGGGCACCATCTGGATCGAGAGCGGCACGGTGAAGGTGGCGGATCGCAACGGAACTCGTGATCTGCCGGTTCCCTCCGATCTCATACTCCCGCCGCCTCCGCCCCCGACCCCCAGTGATGATCCTCGTCATCGATCCCCGGGCGTTGAGCTCGGTGCTTTCACACGTTTGTGCGAGGTCTTGCGTGCTGCGGTGGACGGCAAGGCGCCCGCGACGGCGGTGCCGGTTCCAACGTTCGCAGACGGCGTTGCCTGCACGGAGGTGCTCGATGCGATTCGCAAATCCGCTGCCAACAATGGCGAGCTTGTCAGGTTGCGCTAGAACGTTGCCTGCCTGACACTGACGAGATTGGCTCAGCGGATCTCGGCGAGGCGGACCCAGCGACGTTCTTCAGCCGAGCGACGCGCGGCTTCCAGCGCGCACTCGACGGCCCAGGCCTGATCGAAGTCCGGCTTCGCCGGGCCGGCTCCCCGGATGCTCTGGACCATGCGGCTCATGGATAGAGCCATGGGGTAGACCGGTTGCGGGTCGGAAGCGAAGTCAACTTCGACCTCCGCCGTGCGCAGCAGTCGCTCAGGGATGTCGATCTTCTCCATCCGCCCGCTCTCGAGCGTACCTGCATGCAGTGTGCTGTCGCGGCTCGTGGGAAACCTGGGCGCGGTCACTGCGAAGCGGCCCTTGCTGCCAAAGGCTTCCAGAGACCACCCCGGTGCAACCGTCGAGCTCCACGACACTTGAAGTTGGATCACGAGGCCACTGTGGAAACGCAACAGCAGGCTCGCGAAGTCGTTGGTTTCGGGCTTGATGGCGCTGCCATCCGGAAAGCGCCACTCGCGCAGCAGCTGACCGTCATGCGCCACCATCTCCTGGATCCCGCCGAACAGGAAGATGAGCAGGTGCAGCGCGTGACTTCCGAGATTACGCAGGGCGGAGACACCGAGCCCCGCCTGCCAGAACCAATTGTAGGGAAAGTGGGGATTGGGTTTGTTGAACAGCGAGAGGTGGAACATACAGGTGCCGCCGAACGGCTGGCCCAGAAAGCCTTCGTCGAGCATCTCCTTGACCAGGCGGTGTGCCGGCAGCCACTCGCAGAACGCATCGACGACGCCGACCTTGCCGCTCGCCTTCCAGGTATCGCGCAGCTCCCGCGCCCGGTCGATGTTGGTGGCGAAGGGGATGGCATCGTAAACATGTTTCCCGTTGCGCAGGGCGCCGGCAACTACAGGATCCCGGACACTGGGTCGCGTGCCGCAATCAAGGATGTCGATGTCAGGATGGGCTGCCATGGCCTGGGCGTCCCAAAAGGGCGAGTCAATCCCACAGCGCTTGGCGGCTGCTTCTGCAGTCTCTCGGCGCGACGTACAAATCGCGACGACCTCCACGCCCGGCACAGAGCGCCATGCAGGAAGATGGGCGAAGGCACCCCAGTTTGCGCTCATGATTCCGACTTTCAACGTCATCGCTGTCTCTCTTACGAATATTGTCCGAATTTTGCGCGCAGCGCTTTTTTGTCGGGCTTGCCGACGGCAGTTTGAGGAATGGAGTCGATGAACTCGAGTGTCTTCGGTGCTTGAAACGATCCTTTGCGCTGCGCCACCCGGTCGATCAGCTCTTCCGCTGTTGCATTCTGTCCGGGGCGCAGCACCACCAGCGCCTTGATGGCCTCGCCCCACTTGGGATGCGGCACTCCGATGACGGCGCTCTGCGAGACTGCCGGATGCTCACCCAGTATGTCCTCGATTTCCCGCGGGTAGACGTTGAATCCGCCCGTGACGATCATGTCCTTGGTGCGGTCGATGATGCGCAGGAATCCGCCAGGATCACGCACGGCCACATCGCCAGTATGCAGCCAGCCACCGGCGAAGGTCTGGGCGGTCAGCTCGGGGCTGTTTCGATAACCATCCATCACCAGCGGCCCGCGTACACAAATCTCTCCGGGATGCCCATCGGGCACCGGGGAGTTGTTGGCGTCGAGCAGCTCTACATGCACCCAAGGGACAGGACGCCCACAGCTGGCAAGACGCCGCGAATCGTTCACGTCGTGCTCGGCTTTGCGCATCACTGTGATGGCCATAGGACACTCCGCCTGGCCGTAGAACTGGAAGAACACGGGCCCGATCCGCTCAATCGCCTCCTTCAAGCGGGCGGGCGAGATAGCGGACGCGCCGTAGAAAACCGTCTCCAGGCTCGAGAGGTCAAACTCGCCGAACCGGGGATGATCGAGGAGGGCGTAGATCATGGTGGGAACCAACATCATGCAGTTGATCCGGCGCTCCTGGATCGCCTCCATCACCGCCACTGGATCGAACCTGGGCAGAACGAGCATGGTTCCATTCTTCAGCAGGGTGGGCAGGAACAACGCGGCGCCCGCATGGCTCAGGGGGGTGCAGGCGAGCATGCGTGGCGGGTTCGGCCATTCCCATTCCGCCATCATGATGGATAGCGTCGCAAGTCCCACCCGCTGCACGCTCGCCAGGCTCTTGGGCTTGCCTGTCGTCCCGCCCGAGTAGCCGAGACGCATGATGCCTGAAGGCCCTACCTTGGGTGCCACCAGTCGTTCGGGTTTGAAACCCTCCGCAAGCTTGCAGAGATCTTCCGCCAGCGGACTTGGTCCGAAGGCGGCCAACCGCAGCCCCGGTGATCGCTCTGCGAACTCTGCTGCACGTTCTCCGTAAGGCTGCGCGTCAAAGACGAGAATGTCTATCTCGGCGTCGACCACAGCATGGAGGTGATCCGCGAATCCTCCGAGCGGGTGCATCGGGATGTAGATGGCTGCGAGGATCTGCACGGCATGACTTGTATGCAGTACCTCCGGCCTGTTGGCAGAGAGCAAGCCGACGCGTGTGCCGGCTGTGATACCTAAGCTCCGCAGAGCCTGCGCGAACCGGCTTATGGCATCGCGCATGTCGCCGACGGTGAGCGTGGGACCGTCGAGCAGATGTAGCAGCGGCCGGGTAGGGTCCTGATTGAGCGCGTTGACGAGGATATCGGCACAGTACAGCGGCCGGTGCAACTGGTCTGTGTCCATCTGACAATCCCTCAGCCGCGGAAGCCTTGCGGCTTCACAGGTGGGCCACTCGCAGCAACATCTTCGCAACGGCTTCCGGTTCAGTGATCATCAGGTCGTGACCCGTGTCAATTTCCCAGAGCCGTCCGTTTGATGAGGCCTCCAACTTGGCCCGGTCCCGACCGGGCATCGTGGAGCTGCAGCAGATATGGGTCTGAGGGATCTTCGCCGTCGCGGCTTCATTGGTGAGCTGCAGCTTCTGCTCGAAGCACTTCCACGGATGGGGAGTCAGCTTCGGTTTCATCCAGGCAATCTGCTTCGGGTCCTTGACCCCATAGAACTGCAGGGGATCCGTCCCCGGAAAGAGCACGAGCTCGATGCCGTCAACGACGCGCCCCTGGGCACGGGCGGCATTCATGAAGAGCGGGGCGATATCAAGCAGTGACTGACCGTTCTGCGGCGTCGCTGCATCCAGGTAGACGAGATGCCCGATCCGGTCAGTGGCCCGATCGGCAACCCCGGTAATGACCATGCCGCCGTAACTGTGACCCACCAGTATTACGTCGCGGAGGTCTTCGAAATCCAACACCTTGACGATGTCGTTGATCTGGAAGTCGAGGTCGATGGCGGGGCTCAGGAGATGGGCACGTTCACCCAGCCCGGTCATTGTCGGCGTATACACTTCCTGCTCGTGCGACCGCATGATCCGCGCCACGGCCTGATAGCACCATCCGCCGTGTCCACCGCCATGCACCAGGACAAAACTAGCCATAGTCGTTCTCCCTCCTCAATCCCCGTAGATCTGTTTGGTTGCCATATCGATTGCCAGGATGCGCGAGCGGCGAATACCAGCTGACGTCGGTGCGTAGCCCGCCACGTCATCCGCCAGACCCCAGTTGTATATTGGACCCTGGGGGAGCCGATCCAGACCGATTTGCGCCACGTCGTCAGGTGAGGCTAAGTCGGGCGGCACCGGCAAGCCCTTCTCGGCTAGAACCGCACGGAATGCAGGTGTATCTGTCCGACCCAGAACCAGGTTGAGCACGTCCACTCCGTGAGGACGAAGCTCCGCCCAAAGCGATTCACCGAAGTTGAGGGTAAACGCCTTGCTGGCGGAATAAGCGGCCATGAAACTCGCGCCTCCATAACAGGCCCCGGAGTTCACCAGGAGCAGGCCACCTTTGCGTCGCGCCCGCATGAGTTTCGCAAAGTGATGACAGCACGACATAGTGGTGATGACGTTACGGCGAACATGCTCGAGCCAAACGTCGATGTCGCGGTCGAGAAAACGCATGCCGTTAGGATCTGCTCCCGCATTGCTCACGAACAGCCCGACCTCGCGGTCTCCAACCGCGGCGACGAGCTGATTGATTGCATCAGGTGAGGTGAGATCGATGGCTGCCGTAGGGCAAACCAGGCCGCTCTCCGCGCGGATTACTTCAGCTAAAGACGCGAGCGGGTCCGTGCGTCGCGCGATGAGTATGCAGGGTACTCCGTTCGACGCGATCTTGCGGGCAAAGGCTCGTCCCGTACCCTCCGAGGCGCCGGAGACGACTGCCCAGGGGCCATACCGTTCTACAAAGCTCATTGTCTCTCCCGTCATCCCTGCGAATGATCCGTCTTTGCTGGAGGTCAATGACTATCGTATCTGAAGGTCAATGATTATCATGCGGAAAACCGAATGAATGTTAGAAGAAGGGCCTTCTGGTGCGCGCCCAGGGGGATCCGGCCTGTCTCATTTAAAATGTCAGGTTTGGAGTCAGCGAATAGGAAGGATCGGACGGATCGCGCCGGCTCGGCACTTGTTTGGCGGGGGCCATGTCGCTCTCGAGCCGGCGGATTTCCTGAAACTCGTGGACATAGCGGCGCCGCTTGATCACCCAGCGCGCTTCGAAGCGCACCCATTCGTCGAGATAACGTCCATGGCTCTGGAGCACCATCAATCCGCCTTGTGACTCGATTCGAAGCAGGGCCATGACATAGGCCTCGCTCGCCGCCGCAACATCGGTCCCACGGACGCAGACGTTGGTGATGTTGTGCAGGTGGCGCGCTGCGCCCCGGTGTCGTTCCCAGACCCAATCGATAAGGCCCGGGCCGGAGCCCGTGAAGACGGCGTCGATCTCTACCGCCGATTCTGGATGGAAGACAGAGAGCGCAAGCTGCCGGTCCATGCGGTCCACGCCACGGCAGTAGCGGTGCAGCATATCCTCTATGGCCAGCTTCAACGTCAACATGATGTGTTCCCTCGTTACATGCGGCGCGGATCGACCACTGTCCTGACCGGGGAGGCGGGGTTCGACATTGCATCCAGCGCGCCTGCCACATCCGTCAAGCCGATGGGGCGGCCGAGCCAAGACGTGATATCAATTGTGCCGTCCGCGATCGACCGCAGAGCAAGCTCCATGTCCTGTTGCTCCTCACCGCAGGCGAAGGGTGGCGGTTACCAGGAAACCCCCATTTTCCTCGGCTCCGATCTCAGGCCGGGCCATGAAGTGCCCGGACCTGCGATCATCGAGGAGACCTTTACCACCATCGTCGTTTACCCAGGCTGGAAGGCCCATGTAGATGATGCGGGAGACTATGAGTTGACACGGGTCTAGACTTGCGGGGGCGCTCCGGCCCACTGAGAGGTCATAGACACGTGACACCACAATCGATCGCATCATTCAGCCTTACAGGCAAGGTGGCCTTGGTCACCGGCGGGGCAAGCGGCATCGGCACCGGGATAGCGGCTGTCCTCGCTGAGGCTGGTGCCACTGTTGTCATCGCTGACATTGAAGAACCGAAGGCTGCAAAACAAGTTGCGGCTCTGACCGAGGCCGGCCATAGCGCCGGGGCCGTGCACATCGATCTGGCAGACGAGGCGTCGATCGTCCGCGGCTGCGCCGAGGTTGTCTCCCGCTACGGCACGCCCTGGGTGCTGGTGAACAACGCCGGCCTGCAGGATCGGCAGTTGCTGTTGGAAGGCACTGCGGCTGAGTGGGACCGGATGAACAAGGTCAATGGGCGTGGACCTTTCCTGATGACCCGTGAGATCGCGCGCGCGATGGTGGCCACCAAAGGGCAGGGTGGTCGGATCGTCAACATCGCCACGGCGGCACTGGTGGGATCCATCGTCAAAGGCCTTTCGGCCTATGTTGGGTCCAAGGGTGCGTTGTTCGCCCTCAGCCGGGCGAGCGCCCTTGAGCTGGTTGACTACGGGATCACGGTGAACACCGTACTGCCAGGCGGTGTAGCGACCCCTGGCGCTATCGCCGCCAAGGGCCCACCAGTTGAGGGACCTGCAAGGCGCCGGCCGCCGCTTGGAGTGTGCGAGCCTCGGGACATCGGAGCTGCCGTTTTGTTCTTCGCAACGCCTGCGGCGCGGTACATCACGAATCAGGTGTTGGCTGTCGACGGCGGCTTCTCGGTCACTTAGCGACCCGCCACGGTCCTACTTTCTCTTGCGCCCCGAACGGCTCATGCGCCACTCGGGCGGATAGGCCTCTTCGAGATCCTTGACCGTCTTGTTCACGCCGGCCTCGAAGACAGACGCGCCGAACTTCAGTTCGCCGGGATCGTGCTTCATGTAAGGCCAGAGGGACTCGAGGCGCGCGCCAGAGTCATGGCACCTTGAGAATTGAAGGAGACGACCATGCCCGATAAGTTTCGCCCACTCTCGCCGCGCGTCGGTGCAGAAACGACGGTGCGCCGGGACGAGATCTCGGATCCGGCGTTCATCAAGGAATGCCTCGAATCGCTCGAGCACTACGGCGTGCTCGTCTT
>JAQGOF010000139.1 GCA_028293745.1 Gammaproteobacteria bacterium
ATGTCTTTGCGGGCTCGGCCCTCTCGGCGATCTGGCTGATTGCAGTCGGGGCGTGGCTCGCGACTCATCTGGGTATCGACGATGGGCTGCTGGCGCTCAAACAGGCGGGCGACGGACTGTGGCCGGGGCTTGGCTCGATCCTGGCGGCAGTGTCCATCGCCGCCCTGTTCGCAACAGTGGGTATGAACGCCTACAGCGGCATGCTGACGTTCGTGACCACCGTGGACTCCCTCCGACCGGTCAAGCCGACGCGCACTCTGCGGGTCATTGTCATCCTTGCCTTGATGGTCGCCTGGATCACCATCGCGGTCGGCTTTGGCGGCAACGCCGTCACGTACGTGAACGGCATGCTCGTGATGATGCTGTACTTCCTGATGCCGTGGACCGCGGTGAATCTGATCGATTACTTCTACTTGCGTCGCGGCCGCTACTCGATTCCGGATCTCTTCGAGCCCAACGGTCTGTATGGTGCCTGGGGCAAACGCGGCCTGGCTGCCTATGCGGTAGGGTTTGTCGCGAGCGCCCCGTTTTTTGTAATACCCAACGTATACACCGGGCCGCTCGCCGCGCGACTCAGTGGTGTGGACATTGGCTGGCTCGTCAGTGCGTTGGCCGCGTCGGCAACTTATCTGCTGGTCAGCTTGCGCTTCAACCCTGCCGACGAACAGCCCACGTCAGTTGCAAGCGTGCGGGCGTCGGACCTGCGGGCAGTCGAGCCGTCCTGACGGGTTTTCACGAACCTGCGAACACGCTCTTCAGGTCGGTAGGTTGCTCCCCGCGGTCGAACAGCACCAGGTCGCTCTCGATCTGATGCAGATGCTGCAGCATCGCCGCGGCGAGCCCCTCGGCATCGCGGCGCTCAATAAACTTGATCAGATTGGAGTGCGCCAGATGCGAGCAGCTGCTCACGTCCGGCCGCTCGTAAATGGCCGTGATCAGCGATGACCGTGCCATCAGCTCACGCAGAAACCCGACGACGACCCGATTGCCGACAATCTCAGCGAGCAGCGTGTGGAACTCGTGTGAGGCCTTCAGCTCGAAGGCGCGATCATGGCTGTGCTCGCCCTTCTTCTCCTTCTTGATGTGGTCTTTCAAGCGCCGCACAGCTGCATCATCCGCGGCACGGACAATATCGGGCGCCATGGCGACTTCGATGAGCCGGCGGGCGGCGAAAACCTCCTTCGCCTCCTTCACAGTCGGGTGAGCAACGACAGCACCGCGATTGCGCTGCAGCGTGACCACCTTGTCGCGGGCCAGTGAATGCAGCACCGAGCGGATCCGCATGCGGCTGACCCCGAACACCTCGCCGAGCTGGTCCTCAACCAGTCTCGCCCCGGGCAGCAGCCGGTGTTCGGCAATTGCCACGTGGATCTTGTGATAGATCTCGGCCTCAGGTGACTGTGGGGTACCGGCTGCCGCAGCCCCGAGCCCTCGGCCGTTTGTCCGCGCCTTTCCCATCTTCAAGCCAACCACGTTTGCATTGAGGAGTCCACGGCGCCTGGTGAGCCCGACGCCAATCGGCCGCAATCATAACCGTGATCGCATGAAAATCGACAGGCTCCGGCGAGCCGTACTTGCGCGGGCCACGCCGCCGGGCATATTGTAAACAATATTGTTCACAATCCTCTCCAAAATTGTTCACTAAGTGTGCACAAAACCCGGCGACGCACCACGCGGTGGCGCGCAGCCGGTGCCGGCCGCTCCAGCAGGGGTAGGACTCGTTGGCCGGGCTGCGGCCGCCAGGACCGTTCCCGGACCCCCGTGTTGATGCGGCAGCGAGCACGAATACTGGAGTCTTTTCACGTGTTTACGCGCTCCGTCGAATCACACCAAGGGCGCCGCGCCCCGGGCAGGACGCGACCACGACAACGGCATACACGCCCTCGAATTGCAGATTGGCATGGAAGGTGCTTGACCGAACGGCACGCGTTGACGCCGGCCAGTCCGGCGGCCTCTAACAATCCGCGGCCGGGGAGTAAGTCGTATGCATTCATTCCTCATGTTCAGCAGGCGTACGGGGAAATCACGCGAACGCTCCGAACACATGCGGGAGCATCGCGCGCTCAGGTTTGGTTTGCTGGGCGGCCTGTTGGCCGCACTGACATGCGTCGGCGGGGCCGCCCGCGCTGACACTCCCGCAAGCCCGAGCGACGACCGATCGACGCTGGCCGAGGTAGTCGTGACCGCGAACAAGCGGGAAGAGAACACCAAAGACGTACCTGTCAGCATCGGCGTCGTGGACGGCGAGGAAATCACCGCTCTGCATATCGAAAACCTGGAAGACGTCTCGCGCATTGTGCCCGGCGTCTCCTTTGCGGCCCATAACAACGGGCCGAACGGGCCAGGGCAGGACAACATCACCATCCGGGGAGTCAGCTCGACCGTCGGCAATCCGACCGTCGGCATCTATATCGACGAGGTTCCCATCATCACGATCACGGGGTACCAGGGCGACGCGGAACCGAGGTTGATCGACATCGATCGGATCGAAGTCCTGCGCGGGCCGCAAGGCACGCTCTATGGTGCGAGCTCCGAGGGCGGCACGATCCGCTTCATCACCAAGAACCCGGACTCCAAAGAGTACAGCGGGTGGTTCAGGCAGGAGGTGTCATACACCAGGCACGGAGGCTTCAACTTCGATGATCGGGCTGTGTTGAACATCCCTGTAGTCGAGGACGTCTTCGCCCTGCGCGTGTCCGCGGAGTACGGCCGGAACAGCGGTTACATTGACCGCTATGCGCTGGCTGGCTCAATAGCTGCCGGCACCGCAACCGCGGGGCCCCGCCTCCAGCGTGGCGTGAACTCGGACGAGAGCCTGGCGGTGAACGTCAAGGGTCTATTGACCCTCTCGGATGACTTCACGGTGACACCGGCGATTCTCTATCAACGAACCGTCGCCGATGACGCCTCGACCTTCATGCCGGCAATCGGTCTCTACAATGAATTCAACCAGGTCCGAGGCGACGACCGCGACACCCTGATCGTACCCAGCCTGACAGTGAAGAAGGGATTGGCGTTCGCCGACCTGACGAGCGTCACGGGCTATGTCGACCGCCGGGTCCTGCGCCATGCGGACGGTACGGCCTACAACTCGGCCGCGATTGCCGGGTTCTTCCTCGATACCGTTGGAGCGCCGCCGTATTCGCTTCACCAGGCCGAAAACGACAACATCCTCGGGAATATCGCATCCCCGGTGACCTTCAACGACCACTTCAACACCTGGACGCAGGAGTTCCGGCTGTCCTCGCCTGCCGGGCAGAGCCGAATCAAGTGGGTCGCGGGCGCCTTCGTCGCCGACCAGCAGTGGTCGCACCTCGACTACGAAACCGCTCCGGGCTTCGGCGCGGCCTTCCAGAACATTTACGGCTACAATATCAACACCGACCCCGTCCTCAATCCCACCGTCGGCGGCGCCTCCTTCAATCCAAACTTCTGGGCCAATGATCTTGTTTGGACTGTCGATGATCATAATGATGTCAAGCAATACGCCCTGTTCGGGCAAGTCGACATAGACATACTGCCGACGCTGCATGTCGGTGTCGGTGAGCGCTACGTGTGGGCGGTCGAAAAATTCGCCGAGATGGGCGGGGGATTTTTCGATTACGGAGGCGCCGGCACCATGGGTGCGCCATACACTCAATCGGCTCGATTCTCCACGTCGACTCCCAAGTTCACCATCAGGTATGACCTGACCGATCAGTCCAGCGTTTACGGGTCGGCCGGCAAGGGCTTTCGCCTGGGAGGAGCTACGACTCCCAATACGAATGCAGCCTGCGTAGACGGTCTGCACCAGCTTGGGTACAACAATGCGCCGACCACTTACGGGCCTGATCACCTCTGGAGTTACGAGCTGGGTAGCAAGAACCTGCTGTTCGAGAAGACACTCTCCGTCAACGCGGATGTCTATTACATCAAGTGGAAGGACATTCAGCAGACGATCACCATCCCAATCTGCGGCGGCGCCTTCAACGCAAATGTGGGCGACGCGACCGCCATTGGCGGCGAGGTGGAGATCCTCTACAAACCGCCGGTGATCTCGGGTCTGACGCTCGGCGCGAACCTGGGTGGTGAGCACGCCTACATCACCAGCACGAAGAATGCCTCGACGGCCGCAGTCGGTCAGGACGTACTGTATACGCCCGAGTACACTGCCACGGTGACCGCCAATTACCGCAAGCAGTTGACGAGTTCGGTCTCGGCATTCGTTCTCGCTGACTACGAATACACAGGTAAGTCCTTCGGAAGCTTTATCGTCTCGACCCCAACAGCGCCGAACCCGGCCTACGTCAACCCGTCCTACAGCGTCGTCAATCTCAACGCAGGCGTCACTGTTGGGCGCTACGAGTTCTCACTCTTTGCAAAGAACCTGCTGGACAACAAAACGATCCTGCAGTCGCCGACGATCAATTCAGTGACGATGGGCTACACCCTGCGCCCGCTGACGGTCGGTATCGCCCTGCAGGCAAAATTTCCATGACCTGGATCGGAACTGTCTAGGCAATGCGGATCAAGATCATCAATCCCAATACCACGGCGTCCTTCACGGAGCGCTGTCTGGTCGCCGGCCGCACCGTCGCCGCGCCGGGCACGGTGATCCTGGCGGGGCATCCCTCGAGCGGATCGCCGTCCGTCGAGTGTTATGTCGATGAGGCCGTCGCCACGCTTGGTGTCGTCGAGCAGGTTCGCGCAGGGGAAGCTGACGGCGTCGATGGATATGTCATCGCCTGCTTCGGTGACACAGGACTCGAGGCCGCACGGGAGGTGGCTGCCGGCCCGGTGGTCGGGATGACCGAAGCCGCACTATACGCCGCGGCCCTGATCGCACCTGTTTTCTCCATCGTTACATTGCCCCCGCGCACAAAAGTCTTTGCCGAGCGCGTGTTGTGGCACGCAGGCCTGGAGCGCCGCTGTCCAAGGGTTCGGGCCATCGACGTCACAGTCCTTGACTGTGAGGACGAAGCGTCACAGGTCTTGGAGCCGTTTATCGCCGAAGCCCGGCGGGCCATACTGGAGGACCATGCCGAGGCGATCATTCTCGGGTGCGCTGGCCTGCAGCCGCTCGTGAAGCCGCTGAGCACAACACTCGGTGTGCCGGTGATCGAAGGCGTGGCGGCTGCAGTTAAGTTGGTCGAGGCCCTCCTCGCTCTGCGCTTGGCGACGAGCAAGCGCGGCGCATGGGGATATCCGCCTCAGTCAGCCACGAACCCATCAGGTGGAGGTGGGGGTTGAAGACCATCTTTCGCAACGCGCGCGTTCTGACCATGAACGCGGAGGATACCGAATACCCGCGGGCCACCGTTCATGTCGAAGACGGAGTGATCACCGTAGTCGACTCGACCGGAGACGACTCCACCGGTGATGTGGGAGCTGCGGCCTCTGCAGATGTGCGCGAGATCGACGCTGCGGGTCATTTGCTGATGCCCGGGCTCATCAACGCCCACTTTCATTCCTCGGCCAATCATCTCAAGGGGTCGTTCGATAGCCTTCCTCTCGAGATCTTCATGCTCTATGAGTCGCCGCCACAGGCATCTGCCCTTGAACCCCGCGCAGCCTATCTGCGCACCATGCTCGGGGCGCTCGAGATGCTCAAGAGCGGCGTGACTGCGGTGTTGGACGACGCCTTCTTCGTGCCGGCGCCCTCCCCTGAGCTGATCGATGCCGTCATGCAGGCCTACGAGGATTGTGGGATCCGTGCGGTCCTCGCACTCGACCAGCCCAACGTCCCGGAGCTGGATAAGTTTCCATACTTGACCGATCTGTTGCCTCCCGCGCTGCGGGAGCGTGCCGCCGCGCCCCCGCTCATGGATTCCGAGGGCCTGTTAGGTTGTTATCAACACCTGCTCGACCGTTGGCATGACCGGGACCGGGGACGCCTGCGCGTGGCCATCTCCGGCTCGGCGCCTCAACGCCTGACCCGTGACTACTTTCAGGCCCTCGATGATCTGAGCCGGCAGCACGACCTGCCGTTCTTCATCCACATCCTGGAGACGAAACTGCAACGCGTCCTCGGCGAGGAGCGTTTCGGTGGGCGTTCGCTGATCCGTTATGTCCACGAGGAAGGGTTTCTGAGCGACCGGCTCAACATCATCCACGGCATCTGGCTGGATGAGAGCGACATGGATCTGATCGCGCAGGCTGGCTGTGTAGTCGCTCACAATCCGATCAGCAACTTGAGGCTCGGCAGCGGAATCATGCCGTTCCAGAAATTGCGGTCGCGTGGGATTCCCCTCTGTCTCGGGAGCGACGAGGCGATTACGGACGACGCAGTGAACATGTGGGCGGTAGCGAAGCTGACCGGCCTGATCCACAACATCAGCGTGCCGGACTATCAACTCTGGCCCACAGCCGGCGACGTGCTCGATTGTCTGCTCCGCGGCGGCTCGCGTGCGATGCGCCCACCGCGACCCATCGGGCAGATCAGCGTTGGACATCAGGCAGACCTGATTCTGGTCGATCTCGACACGCTCAGCTTTACACCGCTCAATGATCTGCGCCGGCAGCTTGTGTATTGCGAGAGCGGCACGTCGGTCCGCTTGACCATGGTGGCGGGAAAAATAGTGTACGAGCATGGCGCGGTGATCGGGGTCGACGAAGCGGCCCTGCGCAGCGAGGCCCGGGAGCACGCGGCGCGCCAGCGCTCAGCGAATGATGCAGCGCTGGGCGTGGCTCGGGAATGGCTACCGTATTATCGCCAGATGTACCTGCGGGCTGCCGGGCGCGATGTGGGCATGCAGCGCTGGGCCGGCGAGGGACGCTCGCAATGACACACAAGGAGCTGCAGCGGCATGGATAAACCTGGCCGTGTTCCGGGATCAGCGTTGCCAGCACAAGCGCGCTACACGTACTCCTCGATTGTGAGTCGAGCCCCGTTTCGCTGGCCTGGCGGGGCCAGGATCGCTGTGTATTTCGCGCTCGGCCTGGAGCAGTACGCCTTCGGCGAGGGCCTCACGGAAGATCTCGTGCCGGGGATGTCAGCGCCGGATGTTTTGAACAGCTCCTGGCGCGACTATGGGAACCGGGTGGGCGCCTGGCGGATCCTCGATGCGTTCCGTCAGCAAGGGATACCGCTCGCCATCCTTCTCAACAGCGCGCTCTGTGAGCACGCGCCCGAGCTCGTAGAGAGCTGCCGCGCGGCCGGCTGCGAGTTGATTGCCCACGGCTATTCAAACTCCGACACCCTGGCCGGCATGGCGGAAGCCGACGAGGCGGCCTATATCCGCAGGGTGGCAGCCCAGATACAGGGCAGGACCGACAAGCCGCCCGGCGGCTGGTCCAGCCCCTGGATTGCTGAGACCGCGCTCACTCCGGATCTGCTTCACGAGGCAGGCTTCAGCTACCTGCTGGACTGGTGCATGGACGATCAGCCCGTGTGGATCAAGACACGCCGCGGGAACATTCTCTCGGTGCCCTATTCTCAGGAGATCAACGACAGCTCTGCAATCATCGGCCGTCACGTGGGTGCGGAGGAATTCGCCGGCATGATCGTCGACCAGTTCGAGGAGATGCGTCAGACGGCTGACGATCAGCCGCTTGTAATGAGCGTGGTCCTGCATTCCTTCATCAGTGGTCAGCCGTTCCGATTGCGGGCGCTGCGCCGGGCGCTCGGGCATATATTGAAGACCGAGGAGCCGCTGTGGATCACGCAGCCGGGCGCCATCGCGAGCTATTTCCAGACGTTGCGAGCCCCTGCCGCGTAGGAATCTGCAATGCGGGCATCGCGCTTGTTGGTGGCTCTGATTCTGCTGACTGCTGCTGAGTTGCAGAGCGGCTGCGGCTCCCACGGCGAAAGGCCGATCGTAGTGGCATCCGTCAGCGATGTTTCGAGCCTCGACCCACACCTGCTCGACGTCAACCATCCCACCGGCAGCGCTATTTGGTCGCTGTTTGATAGTCTCGTCAGGCGCGGCCCCGATGGCGCCGATCTGCCGCGCCTGGCTTCATCCTGGGAGCGCCTCGACGAGCTGACATGGCGCTTCCATCTGCGCCCGGACGTCAGGTTTCAGGACGGATCGCCCTTCACGGCGGCCGATGTCAAGTTCAGCTTCGATCGCATGAACAAGGCACCCTTCAGCGCGCTGCAACAACTCTGGGCGCAGACCACGCTGCAGGAGGTGCGCATCATCGACGACCATACGATCGAGCTGCGGACGCAAAAGCCGAGTGTCACGATGCTGTACTGGCTCGAAGAAGCTTTCGTGGCTCCCAAGGCCTACTACAGTGCGCACGATGCCGCCTATCTGAACACGCACCCGCTGGGCTCTGGTCCCTATAAGCTGGTTGAATGGACTCCGGGCGATCACCTGACACTGACCACGAATCCGGACTATTTTGGCGGCGCGCCGGCGATCAAGGACGTGGTTTTCAAGGTCGTGCCGGATTTGAGCTCCCGTTTGAACGGTCTGGCCACGGGCGATATCGATCTGGCCTTGGAGCTCACTCCCGACACAATTACACAGGCCAACACATCGCACTCGCACGGTGTGCAGACGCTGGGCCTGCGCAAGTTGCACTTCGGCATTGCACAGCATTCGAACGCGGCACTGCGCGATCCACGGGTGCGCCGTGCCCTGAATTATGC
>JAQGOF010000147.1 GCA_028293745.1 Gammaproteobacteria bacterium
ACCTTTCGGCTGGTTATTCCCCACCATTGGGCAGATTCCGAAGCATTACTCACCCGTTCGCCGCTCGCCGGCATGTATTGCTACACCCGCTGCCGCTCGACTTGCATGAGTTAGGCACGCCGCCAGCGTTCAATCTGAGCCAGGATCAAACTCTTCACTTGAAGAACTTGAAACATCGAAATGAATGGCTCAAAAAAGACTCATTGCTGGACTTTTTTGGTCACTCGGTCAATAGCACTAAAGGCATCGACGCGAGTCCCCACACAAATTACCTGCCAAACTTTTAAAAAGCTTCCTGGTCGCTGGGGCCAGGATTTTCGACGCCGCGCTTGCGCTGCTGCGTCCCGAAGGGGGCGGAAGTATAGCCCTCGCCAACCTTCCGTCAACCTTCAAATCACCTTTCTCTTAACCGCCGCCGGCACGCCGCCGTGGTCTCGAGGGGCGCGCAGTATAGCCGCCATTTGAGGCTTGTCAACGCATTGTCATGAATGACATGCAGGGGCGCGAAGGTAGGACCCCCCTCGCCCCTGCAAGTTCCGCCGGATACGAACCTTTTGCTTTATTTTTCATGACTTTAGCTCGAGCTTGAGGCGCGCGAAGCGCTTCGAGCCGAGCTGGAAAACGTGGTCGGCCCCCGGCGGGAGGGTCACGCTGCGGTCGGTAACCCGGTTGCCGTCGATCCGCACCGCGCCTTCGTCGATTTTCCGGTTCGCCTCGGAGGTGCTGGCCGCCAGTCCCGCCTCCTTCAGGAGGTTCGCGAGCCTGATCCCGCCCGAATCCACGGGGACTACCTTGGGCTGCAGGTCGGCAGGAACGCCTTTTTCGCTCACGCGAGCGATGAATTCCCGCTGCGCAGCCTGCGCCGCGGCCGTATCGTGAAACCGGGCCACCAGCTCCTGTGCGAGCTCGAACTTCACATCCCGCGGATTGCGTCCTTCGGCGGTAGCGCGCCGCAATGCAGCGACATCCGCCAGCGGGCGGAAGCTCAGCAGCTCGAAATAGCGCCACATCAGCTCGTCCGAAATCGACATGATCTTGCCGAACATCGATCCGGGGTCTTCAGCAATTCCAATGTAATTGCCGAGTGATTTGGACATCTTGTTGACCCCGTCGGTTCCCTCCAGCAACGGCATCGTCAGTACGATCTGCGGCTCCTGGCCGTACGCCTCCTGCAGGTGCCTGCCGACCAGCAGGTTAAATTTCTGGTCGGTGCCGCCGAGCTCCACGTCCGCCTGCAGAGCAACGGAGTCATAACCCTGCACCAGCGGATAGAGGAACTCGTGGATGGCGATCGGCCGATTCTCCGCGTAGCGCCGCGCAAAATCGTCGCGCTCCAGCATGCGGGCAACGGTATGCCGGGCGGCGATTTCAATGAGCTTCGACGCGGGCATCTGCCCGAACCAGCGCGAGTTGAAGTCGACGCGGGTCTGGTCCGCATCGAGGATCTTGAACACCTGCGCCTCGTAGGTCCGCGCGTTGGCCTGGATGGCCTCGGGTGTCAGCGGTGGCCTGGTCACGTTGCGCCCGGTGGGATCACCGATCATCCCCGTGAAATCACCGATGAGAAACGTGACTTCGTGGCCAAACTGCTGGAATTGCCGCATCTTATTGAGCAGCACCGTGTGGCCCAGGTGCAGATCCGGCGCGGTCGGATCGAAGCCGGCTTTGATGCGCAGCGGCTTACCCCGACGCAGCTTGCGTACCAGCTCGTCAACGACGAGCACTTCCTGGGTACCCCGCTGGAGCTCCGCCAGTTGGGCCTCGAAATCAGTCATGCGCGTGGAACCTCGATCAGCAACAAAGGGGCGGCGAGTGCAGTGCATTGACCGGACGTTTGCCGCTCGGGTAGGTTTTCAGCCCCCCGGCCCGCAAGTGTAGTCGATGACCTTCAGCTTCAAACCGGCGATTCGCAAATGGGCCAGCCTGGGGCTCGCAAGCTGCCTTCTGGCCGCCTGCCATCACGAAACGCAGCAGGGAACATCCGCTGCCGCCCACACTCAGCCCCGTAGTGGGCAGCTCACGCAACGGCAGGCGATCGAACAGAGCTCGCCGACTGCGACCGCCGGCGGCGATTCGGCCGCAGCGGCTGGCGCGAGGACAACTGCTGTGGCAAACATTGCCGGGGCCGGCGGGACGACCACCGCAGGAGCAACCGCTGCCGCGGGAGCAACAGCCGCCACGATCGACATCATCGTAGGCCGCAATGACACCCTCGACCGGATCTTCAGGAAGCTGCAGTTGAATCTGTCGGACCTCGCCAACCTGCGCAGCATGCCCGGCATCAAGACTCACATGGACAACCTGCGCCTGGGCGAGTCACTGCACTTCGTCTACCGGGACGACGAGCTCGATGGCTTCGAGCGCAGGTTGAATGAAAATGAGACGCTGAAAGTGATACGCGGACCCGGCGGCCTGCGCGCCGATGTCCTGCAGAACCCGCTGGAGGGCCGCACGCGGACCGTGCGCGGCGTCATCGACCGCTCCTTGTTTGAAGCGGTGACGGCTGCCGGCGCTCACGATCAGACAGCAGTCAACCTCGCCGACATGTTCCAATGGGATATCGACTTCATCCTGGACGTCCAGCCGGGCGACTCCTTTGTCGTCACCTATCGCGAGCTCTATCAGAACGGCGTCTATGTCAAGGATGGCCCCGTGTTGGCCGCCTCCTTCGTCAACCAGGGGCGTCCCTACTTCGCCGTGCGTTATGTCGATTCGGAAGGCGCTGCGCGCTACTTCACACCGGACGGGCGCAGCCTGCACAAGGCATTTCTGCGCGCGCCGGTCGAGTTCACACGTATCAGCTCCAGGTTCAACAGCGCGCGCCATCACCCTATTTTGAACCTGATCCGCGCGCACAAAGGCATCGACTATGCCGCCCCCATGGGCACCCCGGTGCGCGCGGCAGGCGATGGCCGCGTCGGTTACGCAGGGCCCAAGGGCGGCTACGGAAATGTCGTGGAAATCGAGCATTCCAGAAGCATTACCACCGTCTACGGCCATCTTTCCCGGTTCGCCAAAGGTACGCGCGTTGGAGCGCATGTAACCCAGGGACAGGTCATCGCCTACGTCGGCATGACGGGGCTCGCAACCGGCCCACACCTGCACTACGAATACCGTGTCAACGGTGTCTTTAAGAATCCTCAGACGGTACCATTGCCGGACGCCTCCCCGATCGAAGCCCGTTTTCGCGAGGACTTCCTCGCAAAATCGGCACCCCTGCTCACAACGCTGCAGGCACCCATCGGCCCAGCACTGGTATCGCGTTAATGGATTCACCCGACCTCAAAGCGTCCCAACACTACATCAACCGCGAACTATCGTTTCTCGAATTCAACCAGCGGGTGCTCGCGCAGGCGTTCGACCAATCGGTGCCGTTGCTCGAGCGGCTGCGCTTCCTGTGCATTTCCTCCAGCAATCTCGATGAATTCTTCGAGATCCGCGTGGCCGGCCTGAAACAGCTCCTCGAGCTCGGCACCGGGCAGTTTGCAACTGACACGTTGTCCTTGCAGGAACAGCTGGTCGCCATTCACGAGCGGGCCATGCGCCTGTGCAGCGAGCAGTACCGCTGTCTGAATGACGTGCTGATGCCGGCCCTGAAGGCCCAGGGCATTTCACTGCAGGGACGCGCTGCCTGGAGTCCCGCCGCCGAGAAGTGGCTCGAGCGCTACTTCGAGAGCGAGATCGAGCCGGTGCTGAGCCCGCTGGGACTCGATCCGGCGCGGCCTTTTCCGCGAATCCAGAACAAGAGCCTCAACTTCATCGTGCGCCTGCGAGGCAAGGATGCGTTCGGCCGCGACAGCGAGCACGCCATCGTGCAGGCACCGCGCTCGCTGCCGCGCGTCGTGCCCGTGCCCAATGAAGGCTCCGAACGGACACTGATGTTGTTGTCGGTCATCGTGCACACGTTCGTGCATAAACTGTTTGCAGGCATCGAGGTTCTCGGCTGCTACCAGTTCCGCGTCACGCGCAACAGCGACCTGTTCGTTGACGAAGAGGAAATCGACGATCTGCGCCGGGCGCTCGAGGGCGAGCTCGCGCACCGCCGCTATGGCGCGGCAGTACGCCTGGAGACCTCCAGCGACTGCCCGGAGGACATGGTGCAATTCCTGTTGCATCAGTTCGCCCTGACCGACGTTGACATGTACCGCATGCCCGGACCCGTCAACCTGAATCGTCTCTCGGCCATTTACGACCTGGTCCAGCGGCCCGATCTCAAGTACCCCATCTTCACGCCCGGGCTGCCGAAGCGGCTGGTCGCCAACAGCGACATGTTCGCCGTGATCCGGCACAACGATGTACTGCTACATCATCCCTACCAGAGCTTCGCGCCGGTAATGGACTTCGTGCGCCTTGCGGCAGCCGATGCCCAGGTGCTGGCGATCAAGCAGACGCTGTATCGCGCCGGCAATGAATCACCGGTTGTGGATGCGCTGGTTGCGGCAGCCAACGCGGGCAAAGACGTAACCGTGATCGTGGAGCTGCGTGCCCGCTTCGACGAAGAAGCCAACATCGAGCTTTCCAACCGCTTGCAGGAAGCCGGTGCGCACGTCATGTACGGCGTCGTCGGCTACAAGACCCACGCCAAAGTGACACTCGTCGTGCGGCGCGAGGCCGGCGGAATCCGCCGTTACTGTCATCTCGGCACCGGCAACTATCATCCAAAGACGGCGCGGGCCTACACGGACTACGGCATTCTCACGTGCAACGATGAGATCGGGCAGGACGTGCACGAGCTGTTCCTGCAACTCACGAGCCTCACTCAGACCCCGAAGTTGCACCGGCTCATCCAGTCACCCTTCGGAATGCATGATGCGGTCATCTCGAAGCTGGCGCGTGAGGCCGAGCACGCGCGGGCAGGGCACCCGGCGCGAGTGATCGCCAAGATGAATGCGCTGGTCGAGCCGCAGGCCATCGAGGCTCTCTACCGTGCTTCGTGCGCGGGTGTAAAAGTCGATTTGATCATCAGGGGAGTGTGTGCGCTGCGGCCCGGAGTTCCGGGCGTGTCGGAAAACATCAGGGTGCGCTCGATCGTCGGGCGCTTTCTCGAGCACTCGCGCGTGTTTTTCTTCGACAATGGCGGCGCGCCGGAAATGTTCTGTGCGAGTGCCGACTGGATGGAGCGCAACTTCTTCCGGCGCGTGGAGATCGCGTTTCCAATTCAACGCGACACGCACCGTGAGCGGATTCTGCGGGACCTGGACCTGTGCCTGCGGGACAACACCCAGGCTTGGGAACTGCAGTCGGACGGCAGTTATAAACGGGTCGAGCGGCGGCCGCAGGAACGGTCGGTCATCGCGCAGAACGAGTTACTCTCGATCTACGCCGCGGGCCCCGGTCCCGCATTCGCGGTTTGATTTGCGGCCACGCAGCGGCGCGGGTTCCAACGCAGGCAGCTTCAACGTCCGCGACTGAACACCCGCAGCCGAAAGCCGCTGTCGCGCAGGTATTCGGTTTCCTGCTGCAGATCCGCCGACGTGAGCGGATGGTCTTTCAGCCAGCGGCCCGAAAATTGGACTTCCAGCGACTTCGGTGTGGCGCTCAGCTCGATCTGCGACAACGCCGCCGGACTGTGCCCCCGGTGCAGCAATACGGCCAGGCGAAGCAACACCACCAGGTACAGCGCCTTGCTGTCCCAGGGTGGAACCAGCTCCTCCACGCCCTCGAGATCCAACTTGCGGCGATGGCCGCCCACCAGGCGCGCCAGCAAGCGCTGCTCTTCGCGGGGGAATCCGGGCATATCGGCATTTTCCAGCAGATAGGCGCCGTGACGGTGATAGCCGCTATGAGATACGTCGAGGCCGATCTCGTGCAGGCGCGCGGCCCACTGCAGACCGAGGTCCGCTAGCGGCGCATCCAGCCGCCAGGTCTCGCGTGTCTGGTTCAAGAACTCCAACACTGTCGCTTCGACGCGCTCGGCTTGCGCAAGATCGACGTGGTAGCGCTTTTGCATGGCCCGCACCGTGCGGTCGCGGGCATCCTCGTTCTTGAAACGCCCGAGCATGTCGTACAACAGGCCCTCGCGCATTGCACCGTCGGCGATCCGCATTTCCTGCACGCCCAATACGTCAAAGATCTCGGTGAGGATCACAGTGCCGCCGGGAAACACGGGGCGCCGATCTTCCGTGATTGACGTGAGGCGCAACTCCCGGATGTGACCGGCGTCGACCAGATATTTGACCGCGCGCTCCAAGCCCGCGGCCGTGATGGTGAGGCTCTGCGGCTCGAGCTCGCGAATGGCCTCGCCGATGGCGCGTACTGTTCCTGAGCTGCCGGCACAGTGCTCCCATCCGCGCCTGCGAAACGCAGCTTGTACGGGCTCGAGCTCCAGGCGTGCCGCCATTCGTGCGCGCTCGATGCGTTTGGCCGAGATCTTGCCGTCACGGAAAAATCGCTCGCTGAGCGATACGCAGCCCATTTGCAGGCTTTCCAGCTCGAGCGGCGTCAGCCCGTCGCCAATGACGAGCTCGGTACTGCCGCCGCCAATGTCAGCTACGAGCCGTCGGCCGGGCTCGCTCGGCATGGTGTGAGCAACGCCGGAATAGATGAGGCGCGCTTCTTCCATGCCGGAGATGATTTCGATCGGATGTCCGAGAGCCTCGCGGGCACGCTCGAGAAAAGCCTGCTTGCGGTGAGCCACCCGCAATGCGTTCGTGCCAACCACACGGACGCTGTCCGCATGCATGTCTCGCAGGCGCTGACCGAAACGTTGCAGGCAAGCGAGCGCGCGTGCAGCGACCTCCTTGTCGATACGACCGTTCTCTTCGACGCCCGCCGCAAGACGAACCATCTCGCGCAACCGATCGATAATGACGAGTTGGCCGTGCGAATAACGCGCCACGACCATGTGAAAGCTGTTCGACCCAAGATCGACAGCGGCGAGGACGTCGGGAACAGAGCGGGAGGAGTTTGTGGCGTGGGATTGCTGGGCCGGTCGGGCCGAGACAGCTGGGCTCACTCGATGCCCGTTAGGCCGTGAATGAGGATCCGCAGCCGCAGGTGGTGGTGGCATTCGGATTGCGGATCACGAATTGCGCACCTTCCAACCCTTCCCGATAGTCGATTTCGGCGCCGGTGAGATACTGCACGCTCATGGGATCGACCAGGAGCTTCACCCCCAGGTTCTCCACGCACGTGTCGCCGTCCTGTACCTGCTCGTCGAATTCAAATCCGTACTGCAGCCCGGAGCAACCGCCGCCCTGCACGAATACGCGCAGCATCAGGTTCGGGTTTCCTTCCCCGCGAATGAGGTCGCCCACCTTGCGCGCAGCCGCGTCCGTAAACTGGAGCGCCGGGGTTTCAAGGATGGCTTCGATAGTGCTGCTCATCAGCTTTTGCCTCTGGTCAATGGTCGGAGTCTATCACGTGGATCCCGTGGCACCTTCCGGAGCGGGTTCCGCTTTGTCCAAAACGCGGGTCAACTTACCCATGATCTGCGCGCCCAGCGTCATTTCAATGACACCGTAGTAAACGTTTCCCTGGACGCGGGCTGTAGCTCCGAGGACGACGCGCTCGCGGGCGAGGATGTCCCCTCGGACGGTTCCATTTAACATAACGTTTACCACTTCCACATTGCCCTCAATGGAGCCTGTCTCGCTTATGGATAAGCTGGACCCCTCGCTGGGGTCGGCACGAACGTTACCGGCAATACTGCCATCCAGGTGCAGCCCACCAGCGAATTCCAGGTCCCCATGAACCCGCGAAGCCTTGCCGATGAGCGTATCGATTCGCGCTTGCTTGGGGTCACGATTGAACATGGTGCCTCACCTTAGGACGCATCGACGCTCCACGGGAATGATTGACTCGCCGGCGCAACGTCCTTCTTGCTCGAGCGGACTTCGACTGCCATCTTTTCCGGCTGGAACCCCGCAGGCAGCGCAACAGCCTGGTCGAGATTTTCGAAGTAACGGAAATTGAAGGGTAGCTCCTTCTGCCTGCCCGGGGTGAGTGCGGCCAGATCGAGCGTAGTCGCTTTGCCGTCAGCCATCGCCCCGTCAATGCTCAAGGCAACGCTACCGATCGCCACGCTATCCGGGCGAACCGTACGGACGAGGGCGATGTGCACCATGTACCGTTGCGCGTTGGTCCCCGGCGTAATGTGCACTTGCTGAACCTTCACGCCGACGGCAGCCGCGCCCTGGGCGACGATCCCACGATAAAAGGCGAGCTCCTGGGTCTGGCGGGCCACCTGCGCCTGCAGATCTCCGATTGTTCGCGTGACCTCGGCCTGCTCGCGCGCGCGTCCGATGCGGATAGTGTCGAGCTCTGCGAGCTGCGTGCGCAGCTCCCGGTTCGACTTGCCGAGCCGCTCGATTTCAACCTCGAGCTCGGTACGCTGCTGTGCAACCGCGAGCCGGTCGTACCCGGCGTTGAATCGTCCGAGCTCATAGACGATGTACAGCGCAAAGGCCGCAAGCACGGTCACCACGCTGGCGATGACGAGACGGCGCGCGGGTGAGTGAGTGCGAATGACGAGGCTGGATCTTCCGTCGGAGCTGCGCATGGTGAGCGAAAGTGGAGCCCGCTGCGCCCGTCAGTCGATCGGCGCAGTCGCCGAACGGGCTGGAGTCAGCCCGTTCGCCGCCATTTCGGCCCACCACTCGGGAAGCGGCGGAGGCCCATCGGGAAAGGCGAGCGGCGCCAGCTCAGTCAGCGCCTGCACGTACACCGCCCGCTTGAAATAGATGACCTCACGCACCGGCTCCCAGAAATTGACCCAACGATACTGATCGAACTCAGGCTCGCGCGTCCGCCCGAAATCGAACTGCGCCGTGTCTCGCTTCAGGCGCAACAGGAACCACCGTTGCTTCTGTCCGATACACATCGGATGCCGGTTTCGACGCACATACTTCGCCGGCAGACGATATCGCAGCCAGCGCGAGGTCTGGCCGATCAGATCGACGTCAGATGGCGCCAGTCCGATCTCCTCATGCAGCTCTCTGAATGCCGCCTGTTCGAGTCCCTCGCCTGCCAGCACCCCACCCTGGGGAAACTGCCAGCCCCGGCCCCCAACCTGCCGGCCGAGAAATACGTCTCCTCCGTCCCGGATCAATACGATGCCGACGTTGGCGCGAAAACCGTCCGAGTCTATGACGTCGCTCATGAGTTGCGTTGGAGTCTGCCACAAGGTGTCCGCATGCGGGATGATACGGGTCGTGAAACACGCAGCACTCGACACTGGCCGCTTGAAGGGCCTCACGCTATTGCTCGCCCTGGCCGCCGCCGTCTGTCTGGCTTCGCTGCTCAACGGGGGCTCAGGAATCACTGCCCGGCAGGCGATTGCGGCGCTGCTGGGCGCAGGGGACGAGGCCGCCCGCAGCGTAATGATGGAAGTCCGGCTTCCCCGGCTATTGGCTGCATTCGGTGTGGGCGGACTGCTCGCGCTCGCGGGAGTCTTGCTCCAGGCGCTGTTCCGCAATCCGCTCGCCGATCCCTATGTACTCGGCGTTTCCGGCGGGGCCGCAGTCGGTGCAATCCTCGCAATGATCGCAGGCGCGGCGGCCATGGGTGTGCAGTCCGCGGCCGTCCTCGGGGCATTGGGCGCCGTTGCACTTGTGTACCTGCTTGCTCGCGGTGGCGGAACTTCACGCCTGCTGCTGACGGGCGTAGTGATCGCCAGCGCCTGCGGTTCACTCGTAAGCGTGTTACTCGCGCTGGCGGATTCCGGGCGACTGCGCGGTATGGTGTTCTGGCTTGCCGGTGATCTCGGTTGGGCCTTGAGCCCCTGGAGCAGTGTGCTGACAGCGGTGTTTGCAGCAGGCCTCGCGCTCCTCGTTGCACGGCCTCTGAACGTGCTGTCTGCCGGCGAGATGCGCGCGCGAAGTGTCGGCTTGCAGATCGAGGTCTGGCGTACCGCGCTATTCGTTGCCTGCGCCACGCTGACAGCGATTGCGGTCATCAGCGCCGGGACTGTTGGGTTCGTCGGTCTGATCACCCCGCATGCGATCCGCCTGTCCTTCCGCACCAGCGATCATCGGCTCGTGGCTCCTGCTTCCGTCGTGCTCGGCGGGACGGTGCTGGCCGCCGCGGATCTGGTCGCCAGAACGATTGCGAGCCCGCGTCAGCTGCCCGTGGGGGCGATCATGGCGCTCGTTGGAGCGCCCCTGTTCATTGCCTTGTTGCGTGGCCGGGGAACCGCGGGACGCGTGATCTGAGGCCGCCCCCTCCCTAACTGACCACGCTCTGCGAGATCTCAACTCGATTGCGGCCCGCACTCTTGGCCCGATACAGGGCGGTGTCGGCCTCGGAAATGAGTTTCTCCGCAAGCTCGCTGAAGTCCCGGACGCCATCCGACGAAGGACAGGCCGAGGCAACCCCGATTGAGAGCGTGACGATCTCGGATCGCTGACTTGCCACGACGATCGCTTCGCCGCGTACGGCTTCCAACACGCGCAGCGCCACCTTCTCGCCATCCGCAAGCGTGCCATGGGGCAACACAATTGCGAACTCGTCGCCGCCAAAGCGTGCACCGGTATCGCTCAGGCGCATTTCATCATCGATGCGCTGCGCAACCTCGCGCAACACCGCATCGCCTGCGAGGTGTCCGTACTCGTCATTGATGCGCTTGAAATGATCGACATCGATCATCAGGCAGGCGATGGGCTGGTGATCGCGCTGCGCCCGCGCCAGCTCTTCGCATAACCGGGCATGAAGATAGCGGCGATTGTGGAAACCCGTCAGGAAGTCCGTGAGACCGCTGCGCACCAGCCGGGCACGGTTCACGGCGTTTTCCAGGCAGATCGCGGCCACGACTCCCAGGTGAGCGAGGAAGTCGGTGGCGAGCTCACGATTGAAGCGGAATCGATCGGAGCTCGAGAACACGAGCACTCCGTCCAACTGGCCGCTGCGCCGCAGGGGAATCAGAGCCAGACTACCGTTCTGCCGGGACTTCGGGACCAGCAGCTCGTGATCGGCCATGCGGAACGGTCCGAGCCACGGCCGCTCGAGATTGCCCAGGCGCGGCGCGATGGTGGCCAACACATCGACGAACTGCACCTCCGCCAGCTCCTCGAGCAGAAACCCGTCGCCTGCGAGCAGATGCCGGATCTCGTGATTCGGGTCGTGCAGGATCAGCGTGACCGCATCGAGCTGATACGAGGTGCGCAATCCATGGATCAACCGCTCCAGCAACTGCGCCAGCGAGCCTGCTCGCAACAGCTCGAGCTCGCGCTCCTGCGTCTTGCGCAGAAGCGCATCGTTACGGCTGACCTCATCGGTCAGCTCCGTCAGGCGGGCCTGCAGCGAGCGCACCTCGGCGCTCAGCTCACTGACACGATCGGCAGCCACGGTGTTACGGCGCGAGTCTGAAGGGCGGCGCATTTCGAATCAGGCGCGCCGCTCCGCAACACTGCGGCGGTCTTCCAGGTAGTCGCGCCCCTGGCGCATCAAGGCGACGAAAGCATCGTGGTCCTGGGAAACGACCGCCGTGCGAATGCGCTCTACCGCTTGCGACAAGGCCTCGAGCGACTCGGCGCCGTAATCATTCAGGCTCTGGATTTCGTAATACAGCTCCGGGCTCTCCTGGGCGACCCGGCTCGCCACATCGAGCTGCGAATCGAAGGTGGTGCTCGACATGCGCGCCAGCTTCGGCGCCGCCTCGCCGCTCTCGGCCAACGCGGTGAAGAATGCGATGTTCAAGGCGTGCGACAGACCCAGAACGTAGGCGATCAGCCGGTCATGGTCATCGAGACTCATGACCACCTGTTCAGCCATGGTGGGTGAAAACAACTCACGGGCGCCGGCGAGCGCCTCGGCGGAGCCCAGATCTACAAACACGACGTGCCTTCCTGAGAGGAGCTCGGTGTCTGGGCCGAACATCGGATGCACTGAAGTTACTTTGCACCCGTGAGACTTTAGTGCAAGCAGCCCGGCACGCAGCGGGGACTTGAGCGAGCCGACGTCGAAGATGACGCCGGCAGGACGGCGAAGGGCTAGCTCGCGCAGGATGGCGTCTGTTACGCCCAGCGGCGTCGCCAACACAATGTAGTCGTGCTTCAGGTCGGTCTTGCGCCAGTCATCCACCCGGCTCACGCCAGCGGGAGCCGACCCGGGATCGGCAATCTCGACGGTGAAGCCCTGTGAGCTCAGGAATTCCACGAACCAGCGCCCCATCTTGCCGCCGCCGCCGATTACGAGAACGCGGCGGCCGGAGCCCTTGCCCCGGGCGACCACGCTCGCCTGCTCCTGAGTGGTCAGCGAGGAGCGGATGAGCAGTCGTATCAAATCCTCGGCCAGTGCTGGCGAAACTCCCAGCTCGGTTGCGATCGTGCGGACGCCGAGAATGACCTCCCGCTCGCGCTCATAATCCCGCGTGGGGTAACCCGTTGCGCGCTTGACGCGAGCGACCTCGCCGCTGACGCGCTTTCGCTCCGCAACGAGGGAGATGAGCTGACGATCAATGTCAGTCACGCGCTGGCGTAGGGCATCCAGCGTCACATCATCGGTCGCCATGGCAAGTGGGGCCTCTTGAGACTAGGTGAACACCCTTTTATCGGGTGGTTTACGATTAAGCAATGAGCCACCCTACAGAGCTTTTACCCGATCCGCTGCCTGCGGAGCCCCTCGTAGTCGTCAATCGATGGCTGGCGGATAGCTGGCAGCTTCGTAAGCAGCCGAACCCGAATTCAATGGTTCTCGCGACCGTAGGCCCGAACGGCCAGCCTTCAGCGCGCGTCGTCCTGTGCAAGGAGATAGTGCCGCAGCCGGGATACCTGGTGTTCTACACGAACTACCTGTCGTACAAAGGGCGGCAGCTTGCGGAAAACCCGCGGGCAGCGCTTGTGATGCATTGGGACGCTCTGCACCGGCAGGTTCGCGTCGAGGGCCTTGTGGTGAGGTCGCCGGAGGCCGACAGCGACGCCTATTTCGCCTCGCGGCCCTGGCAGAGCCGCCTTGGCGCGTGGGCCAGCGCACAGAGTGAGCCCATCGGTTCGCGAAAAGATTTGCATGCCGCAGTCGCCAAGGCTGCTCAACGGTTCGGGACGCCCCCACCCGACGCGGCAACTACGCAGAGTACGGTCGATGTCTTCGTCCCCCGCCCCCCTCATTGGGGTGGTTACCAGCTTTGGGCCGAGAGCGTGGAGCTGTGGGTCGAGGGCGAGGCTCGGATTCACGACCGCGCCCGCTGGACGCGGTCGCTGACCAGGCGAGCCGATGCCGACGCAGACGAAACACACCTGGATGCGGGGCCGTGGACAGCCACTCGCCTACAACCCTGAATCATCGTGTGGCGAAACATACGCGTAGCGATTTTATTGCTCGTGCTGATCTGGGCTGCGGGCCATACGTGGCTCGAACGGATTGCGAGCACAGGTTGGAAGAAACCGCTCTGGGTTGGGATTTTCCCCGTCAACGCGGATGGCAGCCCGGCGGCGCAAAGCTACATCGAAGGCCTCGGTGACCGCGAGTTCGCCGATATCGAGGATTTCATCGCGCAAGAAGCACACCGCTATGGCAGGGAACTGGCGCAACCCGTACATGTCGTCCTCTATCCGCAGCTGAAACGATTACCACCGGAGCTCAAAAAGAGTGCCGGGTTGTTGGGTACGGCGTGGTGGAGCCTCGAGTTGCGCTGGTTTGCATGGCGCGCAGTGGACCTCGGGGGCCGCGCGCCGCCGCGGATCCGGATGTTCGTGCTCTATCACGATCCTTCAACTCTGCAGACCGTCCCCGATTCGCACGGCATGCAGAAGGGGCTGATCGGAGTGGTGCATACATTTGCCCTGCGGTCCATGGCAGGGAGCAACAGCATCGTCATTGCGCATGAGCTGCTGCACACACTCGGTGCCACGGACAAGTACGATCCGGCCAGCGGTGCGCCGCTGTTTCCGGCCGGTTTTGCCGAACCGGACCGCAAGCCGCTGTATCCTCAGGAGAAGGCAGAGATCATGGCCGGCCGCCGCGCACTGTCGGCGCAGGATGCGCAGCTGCCTGCAGGCCTGAGCGCTGTCGTGGTCGGGCCGGCAACTGCGGCGGAGATCCGATGGATTCGCCAATGACCTCGGACGCGCCCCTTGCCACCAAGAATGTGGCAATAAAGGTCGGCGCGCGCGCGCTCGTAAGCAATATGACCGTGAATTTCGCTGCGGGCGAGTTTGTGGCCGTGCTCGGCCGCAACGGCTGCGGCAAGACACTGACACTTCATACGCTTGCAGGTTTGCGCGAACCCGCAGTCGGTACGGTCCTCGTGGACGGCCTGCCACTCAACCAACACAACAGGCGCACCGTCGCTCGAAGGCTGGGGCTGCTGGCCCAGGACCTCGAAGACGGGTTCGTGACTACCTCAATGGAAACCGTGCTGGTCGGCCGCCATCCCCACCTGGCCTTCTGGCAGTGGGAGACTGCCGAGGATGCCCGGCTCGCCCGTGACGCGCTGGCCGCAGTCGATCTGGGCGATTTTTCCGCGCGTCGCACTGACACGATGTCTGGAGGCGAACAGCGGCGGGTTGCCATCGCGGCGTTGCTGGCGCAGGCGCCGAGCGTCTACCTGCTCGATGAGCCGACGAATCATCTCGATCCGCACCATCAGCTCGCGGTGCTCGACCTGTTTCGCGAGCTGGCTCGCACCGGCTGCACCGTGATCGCGACGCTGCATGATCCAACGCTTGCGGCGCGGTTTGCGGATCGCGCGCTGCTGTTATTCGGCGATGGGAAGTGGGCTACAGGTCCGGCCAGCGATACGATTGGCGCAGAAAACCTCAGCGCCCTATATCTGACGCCCATGATGGAGGTGCGTCAGGATGACAGGCGGATCTTCGTGCCCCGCTGAGCAGGCTCGGCAACTCTCGCAATCGGGCAATGGACGCCTCAGTCTCTGAGGATCCGTCCCACTAGCAAACCGAGGCCGGCGCCGATCACAACAGCCACCCAGGGACTTCCACGTACGAACTCGTCCAGCGACGACGCTGTATCGCGAGCCCTGGATATCGTCTCACGTGCGTTCGCAATGAATGAGCTACCCAACTCTCTCTTGACGTCCGCGATCGTGGCCTTTAAGCGACCACGCAGCTCCTCGACGGCCTCTCCTCCTTCATTGCCCAAGGCCGCGAGCAAAGCCTCGGTGCTGGCCACTACTTCGCGCAGTTCCTTCTGGGCTACGTCTTTGGCAGCAGGATATTCCTGTCTCATGGCACTGAACCTGGTTGAGCGGTGGTGAGGCTTTAAACGCAGGCCCGTACCACCTGTTCCATCAGCTCAGCCCGAGCTCCCGTTGCAGCGTGCCATGCAACACGCCATTCGTTGCGAGCACGGTGGTCGTGCTCAGTCCTACCGCTGCGCCGCGCAAGTCAGTGAAGGTGCCCCCCGCCTCCCGTACGATGACCGTCAGTGCGGCCACATCCAGTATGTGCACATCGGATTCGATCACGGCATCAATCGAGCCGCGGGCCAGCAGATGGTAGTGCACGAAGTCCCCGTAGCCACGCACGCGGCTGACCCGGCCCACCAGCTCACCGAAGCGACCCCAGGCGCTCGAGCGCGCCAGTGTTTTCAGATTGCCCGTCGAGAGAATGCTGCCCGACAGCTCGCCGACCCGGCTCACCCGGATCGGCTTGCCGTTCAGGAAAGCCCCTCCCCCCTCCTCGGCCCACGCAAGCTCGCCATAGGCCGGAGCGCTCGAGACGCCCAATACGAACCGCCCTTCGCGCATCAGCGCAATCTGGGTCGAAAAGAATGGGCAATCGCGCACGAACGACTTCGTGCCATCGATGGGATCGACCAGCCAGACGTTCGGCGCATCGATGGCATGCTGTCCGGTCTCCTCGCCGTAGAAGCCGTAACCTGGAAAGCGTTCGGTCAGAACCGACCTGATCGCCTCTTCGGCGCGAACGTCCGCTTCCGTCACCGGGGTCGCGTCCGCCTTGGTCGTTACCTGCAAATTTTTCTGGTACAGGGAGCGGATGACCACGGCCGCGGCTTCTGCCGCATCACGCGCCGCATCGAGTTCTTTGGATGGCATGTCTGGCAAAATCCGGCAACCCTACGCATGGGAGCTAGATGATGGGCAACCGCCTCAGCAAAATCTATACGCGCACCGGCGACGACGGCACTACGGGCCTCGGAGACGGTACGCGCGTTCCGAAGGACGGCGAACGCGTCGAAGCGTACGGGACGGTCGATGAGCTCAACAGCGCAATCGGTGTGCTGCTGGCGATTCCGGGCGTGCCCGCCGAGGTGAGCGCATCTCTGACCGAGGTACAACACGAGCTGTTCGATATGGGTGGTGAACTGTGTATCCCGGGACACCACGTCATCACTGCCGAGCACGCCTCGCGACTCGAAGTGGCTCTTGACGGATTCAACGATTCGCTGCCGCCCCTGAAAGAATTCATTCTGCCGGGCGGTGGGCCTGCAGCGGCCGCCTGTCATCTCGCGCGCACGATCGCGCGCCGCGCGGAGCGGCGCGTGTTGACGCTCTCACGGGTTGAATCAGTCAGCCCCGAAGTCGTGAAGTACCTGAATCGCCTCTCGGACCTGCTGTTCGTACTCGCCAGAGTGTTGGCACGGCATGAAACAGGCACTGAGGTGCTCTGGCGGCACGATCGATCCAAGCCGGCGTAGGGTGCGACGCGATCTAACGTTTCCGGCGCTCGCCCCGGCCGTGCGAGCGCAAAATCGATCGCCACCGCTCCCATTCGAATGAGGGCCCGGGATCGGTCTTTCGCCCGGGCGCTACATCGCTATGGCCCACGATATGCTCGCTCGATAGCGATGGGTAGGTTGCAAGAAGTGCTTCGACCAACGCTCCAAGTTGGTCATATTGCGGGTCCGTGTACGCAGTGTCGTCCGTACCTTCCAGCTCGATGCCAATCGAGAAGTCGTTGCACGCCGCGCGACCGCGGTAGTGTGACTGCCCCGCGTGCCAGGCGCGTTGACCAAATGGCACGTACTGAACGATTGCCCCATCACGCCGGATGAGCACATGGGCCGAAACACGGACGCGGGCAAGGTCCCGGAAAAAAGGGTGCACGTCCGGGGGCAGGCCCCCGGTAAACAGCCGGTCTATCCAGGGTCCGCCGAACTCACCCGGCGGCAAACTGATCCCGTGCACGACAATGAGCTCGGGGAGTACGCCGGTCGGACGGGCGTCGAAATGCGGCGACAAGACCTGCCGTACACCGGCCACCAGGCCTGTCGCCGGCTCGATTTTCAATGGCGACTGCATACGTGGGCGATCATGCCACAATCATGGACATGACCACCGCAAACACGCCTTATGTAGAACGAGACCTCGAGCACGTCTGGCACCCGTGCACGCAGATGAAGGACCACGAGCAGCTGCCGCCGATCCCGATCCGGCGCGGGCAGGGAGCGTGGCTGGAGGATTTTGACGGCCGGCGCTACCTGGACTGTATCAGCTCCTGGTGGGTCAACCTGTTTGG
>JAQGOF010000159.1 GCA_028293745.1 Gammaproteobacteria bacterium
ACCCGACGCCCACACGATCCGGTCAAGCGCTCCTTCTCCGGCATGGGCGATAAGGCCCGCCATGACCCTCTCAAACGCGCCCGGTTTGGCTACCGCAAGGTTCGATGTGGTTTCGAGGTTCACCCAGACGTTTGAAAATCGCGCGAGTTGAAACGCGGTCTCCTCGATGAACGCGAAACCACCGTGCACGACCTCAAACTGCAAATCGGGAAATGCTGCAGCGGCCGCATCGATGTCGTCCATCCGGTAGTGATCCATTGGCACAGGTCCAAGATCAATTGGCGCTATGACCGCCGTCGACGTTGAGGATGTGACCGGTGACGAATGAGGCTTCGTCGGAGGCTATGTAGACAATTCCGTCAGCCACTTCCTCGGACAGACCGAGACGAGCGAGGGGGACGCCTTCGACCAGACGCGCCTTGTTTTGCGGCGTACCGGTAAAGCGAGTCAGCATGCCCGTGTCCGTAGGCCCTGGGCCGACCGCATTCACTCGGATGCCGGATTTCGCAACTTCGAGTGCCACCGACTTGGTGATCCCCTCTACGGCATGCTTCGCGGCGACGTATACGGACGCAAACGCCGCACCCTGGTGGCCATAGGTTGAGGAGATGTTGACGATGCTGCCGCTGCCCTGACTCTGCATGGCCAGCACCTCATGCTTCATGCTCAACAGGACGCCAATCACGTTGGTATCGAAGGTGGCCGCAATGCTCTTGGCGGTCTGCTCCGTGATCGGGCCGACCTCGCCTTCGGTCGCCGCATTGTTCACAGCGATGTCGAGGCGACCGAAGCGCGCGACGGTCTTCGCGACAAGATCGCGGACATCGTCCTCTTTGCGAACATCCGCCCGGATGTATTCAGCCTCTGAGCCGAGTGAGCGCAATTCATTGGCAAGCGCCTCGCCCGTCTCGTCGCGTCGACCGGATACGACGACCTTGGCGCCCTTCCTGGCGAAAGCGAATGCGGCCGCTCGGCCGATCCCGGTGAGGGCTCCGGTAATGAGAGCAACTTTGTTTTGCATAGGTCCTTGTCCTTGTTCGAGGAGCCGAGAGGCTGCGATGCGCGGCCAATATGCTCGTCCAGGACCCTGACAGATTGAACGAGCGTGTTGAACGCGTGTGCTGCATCGGGTTGTTTCGTGCTGTCCCGTCGCGATCGAGGGACGGGTGGGCAAGCCAGCGCGCCGATCGATCTTTGCCTTTGAGGGGCAGGCTCAGTGATGGCACGATGGATATGCCCGCTACAAGTGGGTCGCAATTGCTCGGCCAGTTACTGACCGTGACGAGGTCGCCGTGACGGAGCTATCCGGATACCAGTTCAGGATGCTGCGCGAGGACAGCGAATTTGCTCTCTTTCGCGGCGAAAGAGCGGGCAATGTCCCGATTCTGATCCTGGCGCCTGTCGCGGAACGGCCGGTACCCTCGAGTCTTGCCCGGCTCGAGCATGAGTGCTCGCTTGCGGCCGAGCTTGATCCCGAGTGGTCGGCGCGGCCTCAGAGACTTGCCCGGCACCAGGGCCGCACGGTCCTCGTATTGGCGGACCCCGGTGGAGACCCAATTGCTAAGACTGTCGGGCGACCGCTGGAGCTCACGCGCTTCTTGAAGCTTGCAGTTAGCTTGACGGCAGCCCTGCGAGAAGTGCACCGACGCGGCCTCGTTCACAAGGACGTCAAGCCGGCGAATTGCCTGGTCGATGACGCTGGCAACGTCCGACTAACCGGCTTTGGCATCGCCTCGAGGGTGCCGCGCGAGCGCCAATCGCCGACACCGCCTGAGGTCATTGCCGGCACGCTCGCTTATATGGCCCCGGAACAAACCGGTCGCATGAACCGATCGATCGATGCGCGGAGCGATCTCTACTCCCTGGGCGTCACGCTCTACGAGATGGTCACCGGGGTCCTTCCGTTCACAGCCTCAGATCCTATGGAATGGGTCCATAGTCACATCGCTCGGCAACCGATGTCGCCGTGCGAACGCGTGAGCGGAATCCCCGATACGGTCGCGGCAATTATCTTGAAACTCCTCGCGAAAAACGCTGAAGACCGGTATCGGACCGCAGCGGGAGTCGAAACCGATCTGCGACAATGCTTGGCGCATTGGCAGGCACGGCACCACATCGATCGGTTTCCCCTCGCTACGCACGATGCTTCGGACCGGTTGCTGATTTCGGAAAAGCTCTATGGCCGAGAGACCGAGATCGATGAGCTTCTCGGGGCGTTCGATCGGGTGGCGAGCGACGGCACTCTCCAGCTGGTGCTGGTGTCCGGCTATGCAGGCGTCGGCAAGTCGTCGATTGTCAACGAACTGCACAAGGTGATCGTTCCGCCGCGAGGCCTATTTGCTGCCGGCAAATTCGATCAATACAAGCGCGACATCCCCTACGCGACCCTGGCGCAGGCCTTTCAAAGCCTTGTGCGTCACTTGCTCGGCAAGAGCGACACGGAGCTGGCCCGCTGGCGACGCGCGTTGCAGGAGGCGCTCGGCCCGAACGGGCAGCTCATGGTCAATTTGGTTCCTGAGCTTCCACTCATCATCGGTGAACAGCCCCCGGTCCCCGATCTCCCTCCTCAGGACGCGCAGAACCGTTTCCAGCTTGTGTTTCAGCGATTCCTCGGTGCTTTCGCGCGGCCCGAACATCCCCTTGCCTTGTTCATCGATGATCTGCAATGGCTGGACGCCGCGACCCTCACACTGATCGAGCGCCTGGCCACGGACCCCAGCGTGCGACATCTCCTACTGGTCGGCGCCTATCGGGACAACGAGGTCGGAGCAGCGCACCCGCTCGTACGAACGCTGCAGGCCATTCGCAGCAATGGAACGAATGTCCAGGAGATCGCGCTCGCTCCACTCGGGCTCAGGGATGTAGGGCGGCTGGTGGTCGATGCGTTGCAAGCTGAATGGGAGCGTGTGCGGTCCTTGGCCGAGCTGATTCTGGAGAAGACCGGGGGTAACCCCTTCTTCGCGATCCAGTTCATCACCGCGCTGGCCGAAGAGGGACTGCTCGCGTTCGACGCCGGCATACGGGCCTGGCAGTGGGACATGGATCGCATCCGCGCCCGCAGCTACACCGACAACGTGGTGGACCTCGTGGCCAACAAGCTGAAGCGGCTCTCCGCCACCACGCAAGAAGCCCTGAAGCAGTTCGCCTGCCTGGGTAACGTCGCCGCGATTGACATTCTGACTCTGGTTCACGGGGAAGCAGAGGCCACGACACACGCGGCACTCCGGGAAGCGGTCCACGCCGGCCTCGTCTTCCGACTGGACAGCGCCTACAAGTTCCTGCACGACCGGATCCAGCAAGCGGCTTATTCACTGATCCCGCAAGAGCGGCGCGCCGATGTGCACTTGGCCCTGGGCCGCGTGCTGAGCTCGAGAATCAAGGCGAACGATCTCCCCGATTATCTGTTCGATGTTGCGAACCAGTTCAATCGGGGCGCTGCACGGCTCATCGAGCCGGACGAGAAAGTGCAGGTAGCCACAATCAACCTGCGGGCCGGACGAAAGGCCAAGGCATCCGCGGCCTACTCGTCGGCGTGCGCGTATTTCTCAGCTGGTATGGCGCTGTTGGACGAAAGGGACTGGGGCAGCCAGTACCAGTTGACGTTCAGCCTGGGGCTCGAACGAGCGGAGTGCGAGTTTCTGAGCGGTCACTTCGAAAAAGCCGAGCAACTGATTGGGCAGTTATTGGCGCGCGCGGTATCGAAGGTCGACGCGGCGGCCGTCTACCAGGTCAAGGTTTTGCTCCACACCGTGAAGTCGGAAAGCGCGCAAGCTGTGGCCAGCGCGCTCACGTGCCTGCGCCTGTTCGGCATTGACCTGCAGGCACACCCGACCTTGGAGCAGGTCCGGGCCGAATACGAAACAGTCTGGCAGACCCTCAATGGGCGCGCGATCGAGAGCCTGATCGACCTGCCGCTGATGACCGATCCGGAACTGCAGGCCGCCATGCAGGTACTCTCGGCCCTTTTCGACGCCGTCTACCTTACCGACTTCCATCTGTGGTGCTTGCTGGTGTGCCGCAGTGTGAAGGTCAGCATGCGGTACGGGACGAGCGGCCCTTCGGCGCAGGCCTATGGCTATTGGGGGATTGCGCTCGGACTGGTCTTTCACCGTTACGGTGATGGCCACCGTTTCGCCAAACTCGCCTGCGACCTGGTCGAGAAGCACGGCTTTATCGCCTACCGCGCGAAGGTCCACTACGCGATGGGGACGGTTGCCTTCTGGACGCAGCCAATCACGACCGCGATCGAGTTCATGCGGGCGAGCTTTCGCACCGCCATTGAGACGGGTGATCTGATCTTCGCTTGCTACGGCATGTTCCATACCAGCACAGACCTTCTGCTGCGGAACGATCCGCTCGACGCGGTATGGCGCGAGTCGGAGCGCGGCCTGGACTTCGTGCGGAAAGCCCGGTTTCGCGACATTGCGGACCTCATCGTGAGTCAGCAACGTTTCATTGCGACAATGCAGGGCCGGACCGCGACCTTCTCCAACTTGAACGATGCGCAGTTCGACGAGGCGGCATTCGAGGCCCAACTGATGGTAGATCGGACGGCCTTCACGATCTGCTGGTACTGGATCCTCAAACTCAAGACACGGTTCATGTCAGGCGACTACGCCGAGGCTCTCGCGGCAGTGGAGAAGGTGAAGCCGCTCCTTTCGGCCGCAGCCGCGCAGTTCCAGATGCTCGACTACTTCTATTACGCCGCGCTGACGGTGGCGGCGTGTTATGACAACGCATCCGCCGACGAACAGGCCCGGTGGCGCAACCTCCTGACAGCGCACAGCGAGCGACTGCGCGAGTGGGCCGACAACTATCCACCGACCTTCGGCGACAAACACGCACTAGTGTCAGCCGAGATCGCGCGCCTTGAAGGACGAGACCCCGACGCAATGCGCCTGTACGAAGAGGCCATTCGATCAGCGCGCCAGACCCGTTTCGTGCAGAACGAAGGTCTGGCCCACGAATTGGCCGCGCGGTTCTACGCAGCGCGCGGCTTTGAGACCATCGCCCACACCTATATGCGCGACGCGCGCCATTGCTATCTTCGCTGGGGCGCATTGGGAAAAGTGCGGCAACTCGATCAGCGTTACCCATTGCCGCGCGAGGACTCGGCTCCGCATGCGCCGACCCAGACGATCGGGGCGGCAGTCGAGCAGCTAGACCTCGAGACAGTGATCAAAGCATCCCAGGCGGTGTCGGGCGAGATTGAGCTCGGCAAGCTCATCGAGACGCTCCTGCGAATCACAGTCGAGCATGCAGGGGCCGAGCGGGGCGTGCTCACTCTTTTCCGCGGGGACGAGCTGCAGATCGTTTCGGAGGCGACGACCAGTCGCGGCGTGATTGAGGTGACGCTGCGGCGCGCTGCGGTTCAGCCCACCGAGCTTCCCGAGTCTGTGCTCCACACTGCGATGCGCACGCGAGAGAGCGTCATCTTAGACGACGCCGCCGCATCGGCCATGTTCTCCGCGGATGTGTACGTGCAGCAGCGGCGGCCCCGGTCCGTGCTCTGCCTCCCCCTGGTCAAGCAAGCCAAGCTCGTCGGTGCACTGTATCTCGAGAACAATTTAACTCCGCGCGCCTTCACGCCGGGCCGCATCGCGGTGTTGGAATTGCTGTCCTCACAAGCAGCGATCTCGCTGGAGAATGCCCGCCTGTACGCAGATCTGCAGACTTCGCTCGAGGAAAAGGAAGCGCTGCTCAAGGAGGTTCATCATCGCGTGAAGAACAATCTGCAAATGATCAGTAGCTTGCTCAATCTTCAGGCGGCGCGGGTCACAGACCGGACCGCATATGAACTCCTCGGCGAAAGCCGCAACCGTATCCGCGCAATGGCGCTGGTGCACGAGAATCTCTACCGCGCCGGAAACTTTGCCCGGGTACCCATGAGTACGCACATCCAGGGACTGTGTGCTCACTTGATCCGTGGCTATGGTCTTAGCGAGCACCGGGTCGAATTGACGACTGATGTCGACGAAGTTGAATTGGATTTGGATAGGGCCATTTCCGTCGGCCTGATCATCAGCGAGCTGGTGTCGAACGCTCTAAAGCACGCCTTTCCCGATGCGCGAGCAGGATCGGTCCGAGTTGAACTGAAGCTTCTGGAGGAACGGCAGTATGCGCTCGCGGTGATTGACGACGGCGTCGGGCTGCCTCCGGATCGCGACGACGGCAATGCCGGCTCGTTAGGGCTGCAGCTTGTCAATGACTTGACTCAGCAATTACACGGCAGGATCGCCGTGAAGCGTGGCAGCGGAACGAATTTCACGGTGACATTTGCCGCGGACGGCAGATCGGAAGTGTCGCAATGAGATCGGCCAGGATCCTCATCGTTGAGGACAATCTTATCGTCGCCAGGGACATCGAGCGCCAATTGATGGGAATCGGTCACTCGGTGGTCGGCATGACGGGCCGGGGTGAAGACGCGCTCCGACTTGCACTGAGTACACAGCCCGAATTGGTACTGATGGATATACGTTTGGAAGGACCCGTCGACGGTGTTGATGCGGCCGAGCAAATTCGTCGGTACTGCCACGTCCCAGTGGTATTTCTGACCGCCTACGCGGATGACGAAACCGTGCGGCGAGCGAGCCTGACCGAGCCGTTCGGCTACCTCCTCAAGCCATTTGAGGATATTCAGCTTCGGACCGTCATTGAGATGGCGCTGTACAAACACGGGGCGGAACGCAAGTTGCGCGACAGCGAGCGCCGCTTCGTGACCACTCTATCGAGCATTGGCGATGCCGTCATTGCCACCGATAATCAGGCTCGAGTTACTTTCATGAATCCGGTGGCGGAATCGCTGACGGGTTGGCCACAGAGCGAGGCCGTCGGTCGACCACTAACGGAGGTGTTTCATATCGCGCACGAGGAGACCCGCAAGACTGTCGAGGATCCCGCAGCTAAGATCATGCGCCTGGGAACCGTGGTTGGATTGGCCAACCATACGGTGTTGCTTGCACGCGATGGCCGCGAAATACCCATCGATGACTGTGGCGCGCCAATCATAGATGACCAGGGCGCAACCGCCGGTGCAGTGCTCGTGTTCCGCGATATCACTCAGCGCAGGCGAGCGGAGGAGGCGCTCCGCGCCTCGCAGGCGACGCTCGTGCACGCCACGCGACTGACCACGATGGGCGAGCTCGTGGCCTCAATCGCTCACGAGCTCAATCAGCCGCTGATGGCAATCGTTACCAATGCGGAGACTTGCTTGCAGTGGTTGTCGGGCGCCAAACCGGATTTGGACGAAGCGCGCAAGGCCGCTGAGCGCGCCGTCAGGAATGGCCATCGTGCAGGGGATGTTATCAGGAGCGTTCGCGCCCTTGTCCGAAAGTCCTCCTCCGGGATGACGCTGTTGGACATGAACGGCATGATCGTGGAGATTCTCGACCTCATGCGCGCAGAAATTCGCCGCCATGAAGTCGTCCTCAGTACCGAGCTCTTGCCAAGCGTCGAGCCCGTTTGGGCCGATCGAGTCCAGATTGAACAAGTCCTTGTAAACCTGATTATGAACGCCGTTGAGACGATGAGCCTGGTCGTGGACCGGCCACGAGCATTACACATAAGCAGTGAGGGCGACGCAGACAACGTGTTGGTCGCGATTGCCGACTCAGGCTCCGGTATCGAGTTATCGAAGACAGATCAGATCTTCGAGGCCTTCTTTACAACCAAACCTGAAGGGATGGGAATGGGACTGTCTATCTGCCGCTCGATACTGGAAGCCCATCGCGGGCACATATGGGCCTCGCCAAATCGGCCCCATGGCAGCATTATGCGGTTCACGCTTCCGGCAGCAAAGAATGGGGCGTCCGATGAGAGCTCCTCGTAGCGACCTTGAGCCGACCGTCGTCGTCATTGATGACGATCCGGACATACGCGAGGCGCTTGAAGGCCTCATGCGATCGGTAGGTCTGCACGTCGAACTGTTCGCCTCACCTCAGGAATTCCTGGATCGTGCGCCGCGAATTTCCGTCGGCTGCTTTGTCTTTGATGTCAGGCTCCCCGGTCGCAGCGGACTTGAATTTCACGATGACCTCGTCAAGGCACATGTGCAACGACCCGTCGTCTTCATCAGCGGCCACGCCGATGTTCAGATGTCAGTTCGAGCCATGAAGGCCGGCGCCGTGGAATTTCTGACCAAGCCCATCCGCCCTCAAGACCTGCTGGATGCCATTCAATTGGCGATTGGGCGGGACCGCGCCGATCGGGACGCGGAGGCCCGCATCGCAGAGATCCGCGCCCGGTTCGATTCTCTTACACCACGCGAGCGCGAAGTAATGATTCTGGTTGCAGCCGGACGCGCCAACAAGCAGGTCGCCAGGGAAATTGGAGTCAGCCTGGCCACGGTGAAGCTGCACCGCGGCCAGATCATGCGAAAGACGCGGGCTCGATCGCTTGCCGACCTGGTCAGAATGGCAGACAAGCTCGATCTCTGCCTCCCTGAGATGCAGGACTGATAGCCCAAGGGCTAGGGTCGTCTGCACCTTTTCCCAGTCTCGTCCTGACCTGCGGGTAATAGGCGATCGCACGCCGCGGCGCTACCTTGGGTGACGTCGAAGGGAGAGGCCGCCACGTCGCTCGCGCCGCTCATTTCATGCATCGATGACGACCTGGAGGTCCGCGATGCGCTGGCGGGGCTTCTCAAGGCTCTCGGTTTTTCAACCGCGACGTTTTCGTCGGCCGAGAGCTTTCTCGCGACCGGCGATCTGGAGCGCACATGCTGTTTGATCACAGACGTCATGCTGAGCGGGATATCGGGCCTCGAGCTTCAGGCACGCTTGACCGAGTCAGGTTATCGAATCCCCATGATCATGATCACTGCATTCCCCGAAGAACGGTTTCGTGCCCAGGCCATGGGCGCTGGCGCAGTTTGTTTTCTCAACAAACCGGTGACGAGGCGCGATCTGGTGAGCTGCATCCAGTCTGCGCTTCACACGACTTTGCAGGAAGGATACCGTGACATGACATCAAACACTCATCAAACCGCTCCCACGAAGTTCGTCGAAGCTGACGGCATCCGTTTTGCCTATCGGCGCTTCGGCAAGTCAGGTGGTCTGCCGTTCGTCTTCAACATGCACTTCACCGGCACAATGGATCATTGGGACCCGGCGGTCACGGATGGCTTCGCAAAAGACCGCGAAGTTATCCTGTTCAATAACGCCGGTGTGTCGAGTTCTTCGGGCGAGGTGCCTACGTCGGTGGAGGAAATGGCCGTAAATGCCGTTGCCTTCATCAAGGCACTGAGCCTCTCTCGAGTCGACATGCTCGGCTTTTCGCTCGGCGGTCTTATCGCGCAGGAAATTGCGATCACGGAGCCTGAGCTGGTTCGCCGTTTGGTGCTCGTTGGTACCGGGCCGCGCGGGGGCGAAGGCATGGCAACACTGACCCCTGAGGCGCAGGCGGTTTTTGGCGCCAGGTACGAGAATCCGGACCATGTGTGGCTTGGCGCATTCTTCGGGCCCTCGAAGCGGAGCCAGGCGGCGGGCCATGAATACCTGAAGCGATTTCGTTTGCGCACCGTCGGTCGCGATCCGGAGGTGAACGAGAAGGTTGCACCAGCGCAGCTTGAAGCGCTTAACAGGTGGGGTGCTCCACGCGAAAACCCCTACGAATACTTGAAGCAGATTAGTCAGCCGACGCTTGTGGTGAACGGCAGCAACGATGTGCTCGTCTACTCAGTGAATTCCTTCATTCTGCAGCAGAACATCCCCTACGCCCAGTTGATCCTGTACCCGGATTCCAATCACGGGTCGCAGTACCAATATCCCAAGCGCTTCGTCCAGCACGTTTCCCTGTTCCTGTCCGAATCAGGAGAATGAAAATGAGTCAGTCAACGGAATCAAAGAACAAGGCACTCGTCCTCGAGGCATTCGACACCTTGTTCAACAAGCGAGACTACGGGGCCGCTGAACGCTTCTGGTCGTCCAACTACATCCAGCACAGCGACCATATTGAACCGGGCCGCGAAGGTCTCTTTAAGCTCATCAAAGATTCGCCCGCGTCTCTCAAGTACGAGCCGGGCGTGATCGTGGCCGACGGCGACTTTGTCATCGTCCATGGACGATTCTCTGGAATGGGACGCCCGAGGAACTGGATCGCCGCTGACGTCGTGCGAATCGCCGACGGCGTGTTGGCCGAACACTGGGACGTCCTCCAGGATGAGGTGACTCGCGGAGAGTCAAAGAGTGGTCTGCCAATGTTCGGCACTCAGTTTCCCGAGTGAGCGCGGACTGAATCCGGAGCAGACGATATGCATCAGACCATCCCGCTCTCATCAGTCCGCATGAACAGGTTGAGCGCCGAATCAAGGACGGGGTCGCGGTGCACGACTGACAACACCGTATCTGCCAGTGACGAATCGCGTCCTGACGCGCTGCTCGAGTGGCGACAGGCCCATGAGGCGGAAGGTGCGCCCGTCGAGCGCCTGCACATCGTGGTGGCGGAGCTTTGCAGAGCGCTGAGCAACGCCCTCGGGGATGAACGCGAAGCCGCGAAGGAATGCATACAGCGCGCGGTCGAAATGCTTCAGATCCACGGCGCCCCGCCAGGCGCGACAGATGAGTCTGGATTACGGAAAGCGGGCGGCACCTTGCGAGTTCGCGGGGGCCTGGTTCCATCGCAGATCCGCCGCCTCACCGCGCACATCGAGGCCAACCTGGACACGACCCTCAGAACGCGCGATCTCGCCGCCCTCGTCCGACTGAGCCCCTTCTACTTCTGCCGCGTTTTCCGGAACAGCTTGGGCGAAGCGCCGCATGCCTATGTGATGCGACGGAGAATGGAGCGCGCGCAGGGTCTGATGCTGTTGACCGACACACCGCTCGGGCAGATCGCCGCGGATTGCGGGCTGGCCGACCAGGCTCATTTCAGCAAGCTGTTCCGAAGATTCGCAGGCGAGAGTCCGGGTGCGTGGCGTCGCGCCCGCGCGACCGTACCCTGACGGCACAAGCGCGGGGCAATCAACGTGAACGCCGCGCCGCGCGCGCCGACACGCCTTCGGAGGGGGCAGCGATCAAGCGGGCGTTCGCCTTCCCGTTGTTCCCGTACCGATGGCCGGGCAAGTGTGGCAGCTACAAGCGTGCTGGCGGAGTCGGCGACCGGGTCGAGCAGTGCAGACAAGAAAAATAATTCTTTTTAGCTAGAGTTTTTAGCTAAGATTTTTGGACGCGAATTCGGGCGCGTCCAATCGATTGAATTTAAGACAGTTTTTGGTGGCCAGGGGCGGAATCGAACCACCGACACGCGGATTTTCAGTCCGGCAGGGAAATCAAAGCAACATGTTGAATCAGAGGAAGTTTGTCGGGCGGAGTCGTGGAATATTGCACGGCCGTACGCACGGCTAACGCATTGATCTATCGAGTGGTGGTGCGGGAATATTCCACAGCTCGTTGGCTGCTCATCCGCGGCAACACAAGGTCGACGTGGAGGGCTAAACAGACGCTGGCACATGCCAGATATCGCCTTCGAAAGGCCGCCGCAGCAGACCTCCCAGATTCTGTCTCGCGCTTTGTACCGTCGGCTCTCTAGCTCTAAGCTGACTGCTTGCGCCAATCGGCAGGCGATATGCCGAACTGGCGCTTAAAGGCACGGCTGAACGCCGCCTCGGACTCGTAGCCGATTGAGTAACCAATCTGCGCCACGCGGCGCGGTCCTTCGCGCAGTTGCAGCGCAGCCATGTGCATGCGCCACAACGTCAGGTATTGCATGGGAGACTGTTCCACCAGTGCACTGAAACGGTCCGCGAACACCGAGCGTGACATGCCCACCTCGTGCGCCAGGGACTCCGCAGTCCATGCCTCAGCTGGCCGCGCATGGAGCGCCGCCAGAGCACGACTGATTTGCGGATCGCGCAAGCCTGCCATCCATCCGCGCCGTTCCGCTGGCAAGTTCGCAACAAATTGGCTCACTGCCTCCACGAACAGCAATTCAGAAAGCTTGGCGATCACCGTGGTCGAGCCGAGACGGCCGGCAGCGATTTCGCTGGCAGCGAAGCGGAACGAGCTCTCGATCCATGCTCCTGACGCGGTCGACCTAACATTAAGCTTCA
>JAQGOF010000162.1 GCA_028293745.1 Gammaproteobacteria bacterium
CGATTGCGAAACTCTGCCAACACGCTCGATGTCATGGAACGGCAGCGAATCGTGCGACTCGTCGTCAAGGACGTTCTGATCGGCGATGACACCCTCGTTATTCGACACTGCATTCCGATCGTTGCACTGTCCCCGTCCGGCGGCGCGCCACCCGCCGCTGGGAACGCCGGGGGTACCCCAAATTCGCAAAATTACCTTTTGCGTAAGGGGAGTGGCATCGCCTCTTCAGGTTCGCCCGAATCAGGATCGCAGAAGTTGGATGGCATGGTGCCCATGTCGGGTGCTCTGCCCGCTGTTGGAGCCTGCAACGCGCTGTTCGAAAGGTCCGAGCTGCACGTCGAGATCCATTCCGTCAGCTCCTTTGAGGCACATCAGTCCCGCGTGAATCGCCACGTCGGCGTATTGTCTCCAGCGCCGCATCTCTTCGCCCGTGTCCCGAAACACGCTTGCGAGGACGTCCAAAAACGCCGCATCGAGCTGCCGGCTCGGCTCAAGCTCGAGATAAGCGAGCGATGCGGTCCATCGGACTCGTAGGGCCCAGTGGGCCCGCACCGGACGCCACTCTTCTAATGGAGTGCAATCTTGCCTCGATGGGGCAATGGGAGCAGATCCGTCTCGGCCTGCCAGGTCTGACCGGCGCGTGCCGGCGCCTTGTGCTCCACGGTGACAGGCACCAGCTGGAGCTGCTCGGTCGGGTATTCGATCAGAGGCGGATAGGTGGGCTTGGGTTTGCGCGTCGTCATGATGGCCTCGCTGTTCATACATTTATTGACAGGACGCCGAGATATCCTCGTCGCGGCAGGTTGGCGCCGGTCAGGCCGATCACGACGGATCGTGATGCCCTGCTCCAAAGACGTGCTGCGGTCGAACATCTTCGCGATCTAGCGCGAATTCTGTTGACTCAGGGTTGCGTCCGGATTTCCCGCCGCGGCGCGAGGATTTCAATTGAAACTGCCGGCGCTCCATGAGCAGATGGCGTAATCAGCACCGCTGGGTGGCCGGCTTCAGGTGTGTGCGGACGGCGCTGGGGCTGATTCATACGTCTGACCGGTTCCGGCCGAAGCGGCGATAGGCGTGCTTCGGTCCGTTTGCCCCCTTCGTGCCCGGCGATCGGCTGCACGCCAGTTCGGCGCGGCAGCCCGATATTTACTCCCGGCATCTCCCGCGCATATACTCCCGGTAACTCCTGAGAGAATATTGAGAGGAATGTCATGACAGGGCGAGCCTCTACCCTCTCCCCCAAAAGCTTGGATTACCTGCCTGGCAGTACGGCTGCCGAAAAGCGCTCCCTCGCCAAGTGGTACGCTGCCGCTCGAGCCGCGCTCGCTCGTAATCGACCCCTGACAACCGCTACAACACCCACTTCAGACCGCCCGCGCGCCAGTGATCTCTCGGCTGCAGAGGCCGCGGCTTTGCGCAGCGTCGGCGCCTTCAAAGACGAAACGCCCATCCAGGCGGACAACGACCCGCTCATTAGAAGTCAGGCGCAGTACATGGCGTTGCTGGAAGAGAGTCTCTCGGCGGCGGAAGCCGCCAAGCTCCTGCATGTCGATGTTAGTCGCGTACGCCAGAGGTTGCGCGAGCGCTCCCTGTTCGGTATCGAATATGAAGGCAGTTGGCTTTTGCCGCGCTTTCAGTTCGAGCGCCGTCTCGTGATTCCCGGGCTTGCACAGATCCTCAAGGCCCTCCCGCCCGATCTATTCCCTCTAGACGTTGTCGACTGGTTCGTACTATCCGACTCCGATCTGCAACTGGATAGTGACACTGCGCCTCTGAGCCCGCGCGAATGGCTGCTGTCCGGCCGACCCGTCGAGGCCGTCGTTACGCTCGCACGTGATCTCACGCGCGCCTGACGCTCGTGACCAAGCTCCCGGAGCCGCCGGGCGTTGCAGCGCTCCGCGACATCGCCCCGCAGATTCTCATTCTTTCAGCGGACACGAAGCTCGCGCGTATTTACTTCGCTACCGGCCCGCATCCTTCGCATTGGAATCAATTTCGCAGCTTCGGTCCTAACGCTGCACGCTGGGACCATCACCTGCCAAACGCGCGCAGCGTTGCCGTCGAGCAAAGCCGGGCAATCTTCTACTGTGCACCGGACGTTGACACCTGTGCAGCCGAAGTCTTCCAGGCCACGCGCCGTATCGACCGAACTCGCAATGCTCCGGGACTCGTAGTCATCGCACTTCGCGAAGCCGTCACCCTCCTGGATCTACGCGGGACATTTGCGACAAAGATGGGGGCTTCCACGGCGATACATTCCGGGCCCCGTTCCCGAGCGCGGGCATGGGCGCGCGAACTGTACGATGCCTATCCTGACATTCAGGGCCTGTACTACGGCTCATCGATGAACGGACACGCTCCCGCCGTCGCCCTGAACGAACGCGCACAGCGAGCGATGCCGGAACAGCCACAATTCCATCGCGCGCTCAACGACGATATGCTGGTTGAAACCCTGCAACAAATCGCGCTGCGTCTCTCCCATGGGCTGCGTTAAAAGACGCGCCCGGGCGATGCGGTCGGAACCGCCACGACGATGCGTGCGGGCTGGCGTTGCCGCAGGGCCTCGACCGCCGCCTGCATGGTGGCGCCGGTCGCCAGCCCATCATCCACGAGGATCACGGTCCGTCCCGTGAGATCAGGGAACGGACGACCTCCGCGGTAAA
>JAQGOF010000163.1 GCA_028293745.1 Gammaproteobacteria bacterium
GGGTTGTCATGGCCTTCGGCCAACTTTCCTGGGGGTCGCGCAAAGCCGCGACCCCCGACTAGATGCGCCGGATTAGGATGACGACTCCTACTTGGTTACGGTGATGGTGATCTTCTTCGAGATCACGGGTGGATTGTGAGGCACATGGGCGTAGTCGCCGAGCAGCAGTTGCAGCGTGTGCTTGCCGGGAGGCAGGGTCAATGTGGTCTCTGTCTGGCCCTTGCCGAAGTGCACGACCTTCTCGGAAGCCGGCAGCGGCGCGCCCAGGTCGGCCGGCGCATCCGTGTCAATCAACAGGTGGTGGTGCCCGGTGTTGTCAAACTTGATACCTGCGGGGGCAATACCCATTCCCTTCAGGCCAAATTGCACCACGAAGGGGCTCGAGACTTTGGCACCGTCCTTCGGGCTGATGATGTAGACCTCAGCGCCTGCCGGCGAGGGCGTGCGCTCCTGAGCCCAGACAACCGTGGCCGCAAGTACGAGCGCGGCGGTGATTGCAAACATACGCATGGCGAGACTCTCCGTAAACCAAGGGGTGGACGGCCAGATGGTTGGCCGCACGACGAAGTTTAACACCCGGCCCGCCACGGTGTGACGGGCGCATTGTTGGGTGTCGGCGACATCGCGGCTCAGGTCGCATAAATGCTGTACGCGCCTGTCACAGCGAGCGTGATTGCCGCACAGATGAGATAGGTGAAGGACAACACGGCGAGCTTTGAAAGCGTCGAGCGGGCTGGCCCGTCGTAGTCGGGATTGCAGACCCGCTCCTCCCAGTTGGCGCACTGCGGGGCAGTTGCGGCCTCGTGTTGCAGGGTGCCGCTCGTGGGCTCCGCCACAGGGACGGCGGTTGCAACCGCGGCGCGCTGTTCAGGCAACATGTATGCTGGGTCTTGCGGGTACCTGCGGTATGGGCTCGGCTTTCGTGCCCAGCTCGTGCTGGGCGAAGTCGTCCACGCTGATCAGGTCCATCACTTTGCGATCGTACTCGCGCAGGGCGGCGCCTTCGGTTTCCGAGATGATGCCGGCGGCAGTGGCCTGTTGGATCTGCCCGGGCAGATCGAGGGCCGTCACCTGTCCCGTCTTGATCCCTTCAACACGGATACGCTTTTCGATCGGCTCGACGGTCTGGGCGAGCAACAGCGCTTCCTGCAGAAGCCCGAGTGGGTTCGTCGGCTCGAGCGTCCAGTAGATCTGGTGGCACAGCCGCTCGCGCGCATCGGTTGCATTGGTTACGAGCTCGGCGACTTTGCGTCCCAGCCGGTCGCCGGGCGCCGAGTAGGTCCGGCCGCGCGGAAAGATGAAGAAGCGCATCGCGGCTGCCAGGAAGCGATTCGGGAAGTTGCGCAGGAACCCGTGCATCTGCTCCTGAGCGTGATAGAGCAGGTTGCGGCAGGCCCACTCGACGATCGGCAGGTCTTCGGCCTGGCGGCCCTGGTTCTCATGGTGTTTGAGCACCATCGAGGCCAGGTACATGCAGGAGAGCACGTCACCCAGGCGGGCGGAGAGGTTTTCCTTCTTCTTCAGGTAGCCGCCGAGTGTCAGCATGGCGACGTCCACGGCGAACGCGAACGAGGAGCTGAAGCGGACGATGTGTTGGAAATACCGGACCGTCTGCCCCTTCACGGGTACGCGCGCGAAGCGGGCATGAGTGAGGGCCATGATGAGGGAGCGCACGGCGTTCGAGATCGTAAATCCGATATGCCCAAACAGTGCATAATCGAAGTCGTCGACTCCCTTCGCGCGATCGGGGTTGCGGGCGGCAGTCATCTCACGCAACACGAACGGATGGCAGCGCACGGCACCCTGCCCGAAGATGATCAGGCTGCGCGTGAGCAGATTCGCGCCTTCGACGGTGATCGCAACCGGAATCGCCTCATAGCCGCGCGCGAGGTAGTTCCTGGGGCCCAGGCAGATTCCCTTGCCGCCGTGTACATCCATGGCGTCGTTCGAGACCTGCCGGCCCATTTCGGTGACGTGGTACTTGAGCATTGCGGAAGGGACGGACGGCTTTTCGCCGCCATCGATCGCACCTGCCGTGACGGAACGGGCGGCGTCCATGGTGTATGTCAGGCCGACCATGCGCGCGAGCACTGATTCGACACCTTCGAATTTTCCGACCGGCATGTTGAATTGACGGCGGATTCGGGCGTATGCGCCCGTTGCCCAGACGCCGGCCTTGGAGCCGCCGGTGGCATTGGAGGGCAGCGAGATACAGCGGCCCACCGAGAGCTGCTCGACCAGCATGCGCCAGCCGGCGCCGGCCATCTTCGTCCCGCCGATGATGAAATCGAGCGGCACGAACACGTCCCTGCCCTGGATGGGGCCGTTCTGGAACGGTACGTTGATCGGGAAATGACGGCGGCCGATCGTGACGCCCGGCGTGTTGCGCGGGATCAGCGCGCAAGTGATGCCGATGTCGGCTTTTGCGCCGAGGAGTCTTTCCGGATCGAACATCCGGAAGGCGAGACCGACGACCGTCGCCACAGGGGCCAGCGTGATGTAGCGCTTGTTGAAGTTGAGTTTGAGTCCGACGATCTCGCGGCCCTGCCACATACCGCGGCATACGATTCCCGTGTCCGGAATCGAGGCGGCATCCGAGCCCGCACGCGGACCCGTCAGTGCAAAGCAAGGCACTTCCTCGCCGCGCGCCAGACGCGGCAGGTAGTAGTCTTTCTGTTCCTGGGTGCCGTAGTGATTCAACAGCTCGGCAGGTCCCAACGAGTTGGGTACGGCAACCGTGGAGGACGCCGTGGTGCTGCGGCTCGCAATCTTCACCAGCACACAGGAATGGGCATAAGCGGAGAATTCCAGCCCGCCGTATTTCTTCGGGATGATCATGGCGAAGAAGCCTTTCGCCTTGAGGAATTCCCATACGTGCGGGGGCATGTCGCCGCGCTCGTGTGTGATATTCCAATCGTCGAGCATCCGGCAGAGCTCTTCGCAGGGGCCGTCGAGAAACGCCTGCTCCTCGGCGGACAGGGCCGGTGGCTTTGCTGAAAGCAGCTTGGGCCATTTCGGCGCGCCGGTGAACAACTCACCGTCCCACCAGACGGTACCGGCTTCGAGTGCTTCGCGTTCCGTCTGCGACATCGGCGGCAGCAGCTTCAGGTACGCCTTCATGAAAGGGCGCGTGATGATCGCTTTACGCAGCGGTCGGACATTGAGCAGCCACAGGGCGGCCATCAGCACCCAAAGGAATCCTTTCCATACTCCGGCGGGCGCACTCCATTCGCCCAGCAGGGTGTAGGCGATCAGCAGGACGGTGAAGGTCGCCGTGAAGGTGAGCAGCGAAAGGCGGCGGTAGGCCAGAACGAGCACCGCTGCGATGAACAGCAGTGTGATGACTCCGCCGACCTGCGTGACGGCGTAGGCGGCGGCTGCGATTAGGAGGAGGGTGATGATCGCGCCGAGCATGAGTTCTCCTTTTGCGCAGGCATCCGCCTGCTCACCGTCGATCCGGAGCGTCCCTTGCGGGCCACTCGTGCGACGCGTGCGTCGCACCCTTTGCGTGGATCGCAGATCAGGTAATGGCAGTACCTTTGCAGGTTACTGCCATTACCGAGCTTTCATCGCCAGCGTGCGCGCGCCTGCGCGGGGGAGTCAACCGAGCAGGGAAGCCACTCCGTCACGCTCTTCGCGCAACTCCTTGTCCGTTGCGTCCATGCGCTTGCGGCTGAACTCGTCTATCGATAGACCCTGCACGATCTGGTAGCTGCCGTCCTTGATCGTCACGGGGTAGGAGTATATGACGCCTTCCTTGATGCCGTAGCTGCCGTCGGATGGCACTGCCATGCTGACCCAGTCGCCGGCGGGAGTGCCGTGGAACCAATCGTGGATATGGTCGAGCGCTGCTGATGCGGCCGAGGCCGCTGACGAAGCGCCACGGGCCTTGATGATGGCTGCGCCGCGTTGCTGTACGACCGGTATGAACGTTTCCTCGATCCACTTCTGATCGACAAGCGGCTTCGCCGGTTTGCCGTTGACGACAGTGTGGCTGATGTCAGGGTACTGGGTAGCGGAGTGATTGCCCCAGATCGTCATCTTCCGAATGGCGGTTACATGACTGCCGGTCTTCTCCGCCAGTTGACTCAACGCGCGGTTGTGGTCCAGGCGGGTCATGGCCGTGAAATTGTGCGGGTTGAGGTCACGGGCGTTGGCGCGCGCGATGAGCGCGTTGGTGTTGGCCGGATTGCCGACAACGAGCACCTTCACGTTGCGGTCCGCTACTTCATTCAGGGCTTTGCCCTGGGCTGAGAAAATCTGTGCATTGGCGAGGAGCAAGTCTTTGCGCTCCATCCCCGGGCCACGTGGCCGTGCACCCACCAGCATCGCGGCGTTGCAGTCACGAAAGGCGACCTTGGCGTCGTCCGTTACGACGACTTTGTTGAGCGTTGGGAATGCGCAGTCGGCGAGTTCCATGAGTACGCCTTGCAGTGCACCCAACGCTGGGGTGATCTCGAGCAGATGCAGGTTGACCGGCTGGTCCGGTCCGAGCATCTGTCCGGAGGCGACGCGGAAGGCAAGGGCATAGCCGATCTGGCCGGCGGCGCCGGTGATCGCGACGTTCAGGGCTGGCTTCATGACGGTGCTTTTTCCAACGAAAGGGGCCGGCGATTTTACTGCAAAGGCGGGCTACTTCGGCGGGTCAGAGGGGGCGGGAGGGCTCGGTTTCGCTGGATAGTCTGGGAAAGTGGCCCGAAAGCGCCGCATTTCGGCGTCCGCTTGGGCTGTCTTGCCCTCGGCGCGCAGCGCGGCGATCTGCTGGAGCCAGGTTTTGGGATCTTGGGGGTGAGACGGCGCGGGGGCGGCGGCTTTGCGCTTGGCAAGGGCGGGCGGTGGGGCAGCAGGCGCGGCGGTAGAGCTTGGTGACGGGGGCGCTGGCGCGCGTAACGCAGTTAAGGGCGCCGGTGGCGCGGCGTAGGGAGACTCGCGGGCTGCTTGGGCGGCGGTCCCGGCGTCACCGCGCGTCGCACTCGACGCAATGCTGTCTTTGGCGGCGTTCGCGGCGGATGGGGTGTCGGCTGGCGCTTGTGCCAGCGTGCGGCTGCGGTCGGCGAGTTGGGCCGTTTTGTCGGCGGCAGCGGCGTTGGCGGCGGACGGAGCCTCGCTTGTGGCTTGCGTTGCGGCGCGGGTGCGATTGGCAAGCAACTCCGCCTTATCGGCGGCGGAGCCGTTGCCACGCTGGGACTCGTTTGGCGGCGGCGTTGTGGCCTCGGCGACTACCGGTGGGCGGGGGGCGCGCGGCTCGAGGATCTTTGCTTCGGGGAGGATGGCCTCGTGGGAGGAGGTGCCGGCGGCAGCTTTCTCGCGGCGCTCGCCTTCGCCGGCAGCGCTCGCGGGGCTGGCCGGCGCGGGCGTTGTGTTATCCGCGGTCGCTGCGGTCATCTGCCGCAGATTCGCCGCCGGACGATTCGTATTCATACTGACATTCAACACGATCGACAAACACAACAGGATCGTTGCCGCGAGGGCCACGGGCGTGGCCCAGCGAGGCGTGCGATTCAGCCGCTTGCGTGCACGGATTGCCTCACGCGCTTTTTGCAGCACGATCGCATCCAGAGCTTTCGGCGGCTCGAGTTTGTCGTCGTCTGACATACCGCTCGGCAGCACCGTACGTGTCTTCAGAAAACTCTCGAATTCGTCCCCCGGCTCGGTCATAGGCCTGGCTCTTGAATGGCGGTGACCGGAAAAACTTCGGCCAACGGTGCCAGGGTGGCACGCAATTTTGCGACGGCATAGCGGAGGCGGCTCTTCGCAGTTTCCGCTCCAACGGCGCTGACGGTCGCTATTTCATCGAGCGACAGCCCGGATTCGTACAGCAGGAAAACATCCCGCTGCTCGGCCGGCAATGCCGAGAGCGCCGCCCGGTAACGTGCTGCTATCTGCGCCTGCTCGGCACGAGTGTCGGGCCTGTCTTGTTCGGGGCCGGGCAGCGCGCTTTCCCAACCGTCCGCGGCGCCGCGGGTTTCGTTTCGTACGGATGAACGACGGCAATAGTCGATAAAGCAGTTGTGCGCAATCCGATAGAGGAATGTCCTGAATTGCGCTCGTGGCTCGTATCGCTCGCGACTCACAATAACTTTGCTCCAAACCTCCTGGAACAAGTCGTTGGCGGTTTCAGTGTTGCGCGTGTGGCGGGCGAGGTAGCGATAGAGCGCATTCCTATGGCGCCGGTAAAGAGTTTCGAAGGCACGCATGTCGCCGCGCGCGTAACGCAGCATGAGCTCGCCATCATCATCGGAGGTCATCGGCCGTAACTGTACGCGCGGGCCGCGGTGCAGGCCAAGGCGCAAGGTGCGGCGCCCAGCCGTCTCCAACCTTTTTTGCGCGTCTCACCTCAAACGACGGCGACATAAGTGCCCAAGCCTTCTGCCAAGTCCCAGCTTAGAAATATTTGGTGATGCGGCTTGACACTAGTGTAGTGATGTAGTCATATACAACACCAAGACGACGATGAAATGCATAGGGCAGATCACGGCGTCTTTAGAGGAGACGGCAATGAACACGATCAACAACAGCCTGAGAGCTCTGACCTGCGGTATGGGCGCCCTGGCAATCACGGCGGTACTGAGCTGGAGTTTTGTACAGACCACGTCTGCGGTGCCCGGCGGCGCCGTACCCGCGGTCAGGATGGCCAAGCTCACGATCCAGCAGCGCCATGTGTGGTTCGGACAGTCTCAGCCAGCTGTTTTGGTAGATTAGTCGGCTAATCTTCCGTTACGGCGATGAGCCCCGGAGCACTAATGGATCCGCAGTGGGACGACAGCGTGCCGATTTATCGGCAACTGCGGGACCGAGT
>JAQGOF010000186.1 GCA_028293745.1 Gammaproteobacteria bacterium
ACGCGCATCGACAGGTTCTGCGCCTCGTCCACGATGAGCAGCACCTTGCGGCCGGCCGCGTACTGCTCGATCAGAAAGTTGTTGAGCGTCGCAATCAGCTCGGCCTTCTTCATCTTGAAGGGCGAGAAGCCGAACTGCACCAGCACGGCCTGCAGGAAATCGATCGCCGAGACCTGAGTCTGATTGATCTGGGCGATCACGACGTCGGACTGGATTTCCTTCAGGAAGGATTCGATGAGGGTGGTCTTGCCCGAGCCGATCTCCCCGGTAATCACGACGAAGCCGTCCGTGAACCAGATCGTCGACTCCATGTACGCCTTCGCGCGGGCGTGCTGCTTGGACAGGTAAAGGAACATTGGGTCCGGGCTCAGCCGGAACGGCAATTCCTTCAGTTTGAACGGGTCAAGATACATGCGTGCTCGTACAGGAATGCGCCGGTGGCCGGCGCGTTTGTTAGCTGTTGGCGTGCGTACCGCGTAAAGGCCGGCAGTCGCGGATTCCTACGACCTTTGCCGATCTTAAGGGATGGCCACCCCGGGCGCCAATTGTGCGAGCAACCGGCGTGCCCGGCGGTCGCGGGCTGCGGCGGTGCCCTCGACCACAGTGCAGTGTCCGAGCTTGCGGCCGGGACGTGGGCTTTTGCCATAGTCATGCAGATGCACCTCCCCTGCCGCCAGGATCGTGTCCCGGTCCGGCAAGGTCCCGATCAGGTTGATCATGGCGCTGAAGCCGCGGGGCCGCGTGGAGCCCAGCGGCAGGTCGAGAATGGCCCGCAGGTGATTCTCGAACTGGCTGGTGACGGCCCCTTCGATGGTCCAGTGCCCCGAGTTATGGACGCGGGGCGCCATCTCATTGGCAATGAGTTTGCCACCCCGGACGAAGAACTCGATCGTCAGGATTCCTGTATAGCGGAAATGTGCGAGCACCCGTTCCAGGTAGCTTGCCGCGAGCCGTTGCCAGCGCGGTGGCCCGTAGGGCGCGCGTGTCAGGCGCAGGATGCCTTCCGAGTGGACATTGCCGTTTAGTGGATACACGGCGATCTCACCCCGCGGACTGCGGGCCCCAATGATAGATACTTCGCAATCGAAGGGGATCATCTCTTCGTACAGGAGTGGCGCCTTGCCTAGTTGCTCCCAGGCTCGCTCGGCATCCTCCGGTGTTCGCACGACCGCTTGTCCCTTGCCATCATAGCCCAGACGCCGCGTCTTGATGACAGCGGGCAGGCCGATCTCGCGGAGTGCGCGCGTGAGCTGTGTGCGCGAACCAACTGCATGCCAGCGCGTTGTTGGGATCTTCAGCCGCTCGAACAACTTCTTTTCGCTGACCCGGTCCTGTGCGGCCGCGAGGGCAGGAATGGGCGGCGAAATCCGGGTCTCGCCCTTCAGTGCGCGCAGCGCGTCGACCGAGATGTTCTCCCAATCGAAGGTGACGACTTCGGATCGTTGCGACAGCTCGTTGAGGAGTTTGGCGTCCGTAAAGGGGCCGTGCAGCACAGGTGCAACACGGCCGGCAGGTGCGTCAGGCGCCGGATCGAGCAGCAGAAAGTCCAGTCCCAGCGGATAGCCCGCCAAAGCAAGCATCCGGCCGAGCTGGCCAGCGCCCACGATGCCCACAGTCATGCTTTGTCAGTCGTTCGCGGATCGGGATTGTCGAGCACGCTGGCGGTCTGTCGCTCGCGGAAAGATTCGAGTGCGGTAGCCACTGCCGGGTGCTTGTTCGCGAGGATGGAGGCCGCGCACAGCGCAGCGTTGGTAGCACCTGCAACTCCGATCGCAAACGTAGCTACGGGGATGCCCGCGGGCATCTGCACGATCGACAGCAGAGAGTCCAGGCCGCCTAATGTTTTCGATTGAACCGGTACGCCCAGTACCGGCAGGCTGGTTTTGGATGCAGTCATTCCCGGCAGATGGGCCGCTCCACCCGCACCGGCAATGATCACTTCGAGGCCGCGCGGGCGCGCACTCGCGGCGTACTCGAACAGCAGGTCAGGGGTGCGGTGCGCGGAAACGACCCGAACTTCGTAGGGAATTGCGAGCTTGTCGAGCAGATCGGCGGCTGACTGCATCGTCTCCCAGTCGGAGGTCGAGCCCATGATGAGGCCAACGAGTGGTTTCATCTGCAGCATTGTAGCGAGGAGCGGCACTCGTCGCTCGCTCTCGACTGTTACGGCTCATTTGCGATGGGTGGCTCGTTCTCGAACAGTGTCCGCAGTGCCCGGAACAATTCGCGCCCCGCCGCGCCGGTGCCTGCGCGCTCGCGCTCGGATTGCGTAGCGCTGATCCGCCGCATCCATTCGGCGCGGTCCAACCCGGGACGCCAGCGCTCGAGCTCCTCGAGTGCGGCGCTGCCTTGCGTGATCAGTCTTTCGCGCCAGGCTTCGAGGCGCTTGAAACGTTCTGTCTCGAGCGCCGACTGTTCGCTGCCGGCCGCAAGAGCCGCGCGAATCGGCTCGGGATCAATGTCACGCATGAGCTTGCCAATGTACTGACGTTGCCGGGCGCCCCCACCCCGGCCGGGGATGCGCCGCGCTTCGCGAATGGCATCGACCAGGCGCTCGGGAAGATCGAGCGCCACCAGCTCGGAGTCGCGCAAACCTATGAGGGTCTCACCCAGGTCCTGCGCTGCGTGAGCTGCGCGTTTGCGCTCGCTCTTGCTGGGCCTGTCCTGGAAATCATCGTCCTGCTCTTTGCGCGCCGTCACGGCCTCTCCCGGGTGCTCTGACTGGTACAATTCTGCCTTACTACGGGTCAAACAAGCTGCAAGTGATGCAACAGGCCGCGGCCGACGAAAAGAACGCGCAATTACGAGAGGTCATCGAGTTTGTGCTCGAGGAGGCCGCGCGGCAGGGTGCAACGCAGGCTGCGGCCGACGCCAGCATCAACCAGGGCCTCGGCGTGACGGCACGCCTCGGTGAGGTAGAGACCGTGGAGTATCAGCGTGACCGCGGCTTGGGTGTCACGGTCTACTTCGGCCACCGCAAGGGCTCCGCGAGCACCGCGGACCTTGGAACGCGCGCAGTACGCGAGACCGTCGAGAAAGCCTGCACCATCGCTCGATACACGGCTGAAGATCCCTATTCGGGGCTCGTAGATCCCGAAGCGCTCGCCCGCGACATACCGGACCTGGACCTCGACCATCCGTGGTCGTTGGCCCCGGAGGAGGCAATCGAGCTTGCCAAGCGTTGCGAGGCTGCCGGGCTTGCCGTTGACTCCCGGGTCACCAATTCCGAAGGCGCCTCGGTCAACACTCACCGCCACATCGGTGTGTACGGCAACTCACTGGGGTTTCTCGCAGGCTCCGCGGGCACCAGCCATTCGATCAGCTGCTCGCTGATTGCGCAGCAGGGCGATGGGATGCAGCGCGACTATTGGTACAGCAGCGCGCGTGATTCGGCTGACCTGGACAGTCCTGAGTCGATCGGCCGCCGGGCCGGCGAGCGGGCGGTCGCGCGCCTGGGGTCGCGCAAGCTGACGACGCGCAAGGCGCCAATTGCCTACTCGCCCGACATGGCCCGCGGTCTGTTCAGGCACTTCATCGGCGCGATCCGCGGCGCAAGCCAGTATCGGAAGGCCTCATTCCTGTTGAACGCGGCCGGCCAGGAGATCTTTCCAACATTCCTGCAGATGCAGGAGCGCCCCCATATCCTCAAGGGACTCGCCAGTGCTCCCTTCGATGGAGAGGGGGCCGCGACACATGATCGGGACCTCGTACGCGATGGCGTCCTCCAAGGCTACGTTCTGGGAAGCTACTCCGCGCGCAAGCTGGGACTGAAGACAACAGGCAATGCCGGCGGCATTCACAATCTCATCGTTGCCGCGCCCGGCAAGGCGCTGGACATGGATAGTTTTTTCACACGCATGAACACCGGCCTGTTGGTCACCGAGATGATGGGCCAGGGGGTCAACGGCGTGACGGGAGACTACTCGCGCGGTGCCAGCGGCTTTTGGGTGGAGAACGGGGTCATTGCGTACCCAGTGCACGAGATCACGATTGCCGGCAACCTGAAGCAGATGTATCGCGACATCGTCGCGCTCGGCAATGATGTTGATGTCCGGGGCGGAATCCGCACCGGCTCGGTGCTCATCGGCGAAATGACGATCGCGGGAAACTAGGCTCGTCGACGCTGACCGGCCGGGGCGTTTCCTCCACCAGGTCCCTGAGGGTCAGATCGTCGCAGCGGCTGCGGCGCAATTCGTCGAGGCTCGCCGTCAGCCTGTCCACAGCCGGAATGGGCATGCTTCGCGGCGCGAAGTGTCCGCTGCGCTGATTACGGGCAATTTCGAGTATTTCGTACACGGTGATGCGCCCGATGTCTTTGGCGCAGAGCAGCTCGTCTCCATCGGTGACTATCACGAGTCCGGCGGCCTCCAGCGCTGCTGCCATCTTGGCGACCGCTATCCCCGGCAGCCCCAGCTCGCTCGCCAGCTGGTTGACCGTCCAGCGCTTGCCGCCTGTCAGATGCGTCCGGCCGACGAAGTACATCATCTTGAGGGCGAGTTGCTCGATCTCGACACAGGAGAGCCGCAACTCCTGCAGCCCGAGTCGCAGGTACATTGGATTCTGGACGTAGAATGACAACTGGGCGCCGGCGAGCAGGATCAGCCAACCAAGGTAGGTCCACAGCAGCGCCGCAACGATGAACGCGAAACCCGCGTATACGATCGTAAGCCGGGTCGAGTAGACCACGAACGCCGTGAACATCTTGCCGACGGCCGCCCAGAGAACGCCGCCCGACACGGCTCCTACCAGCGCCGCACGCAGTTGCACCCGGGTGTTTGGAACAAACATGTACATGCCCGTGAAGAACGCCGTGACCATGGCGTAGGGGGCTAGTGCTATCAGTGTTCCGGGCAGTCGCTGCAGGAAAGGCATTTTGGCAACGGTCTGCACCGGTGCGCTGCCGATGGTGGCGTGCGATAGCCCGATGAACCCCACCAGCAGCACTGGACCGACGACGAGTAGTGTCAGGTATTCGGCGATTCGCCTTGCGAAGCTGCGCGGCTGCTCGACCCGCCACAGGAAGTTGAAACTGTCTTCGACTTTCTTGATCGTGCCCAGCAATGTCCAGGCGAGCAGCGCGAGGCCGACCGAGCCTACGACGCCGCTGCTGATACGGTCGGCGAATTGCATGACCCGCTCCGTGAGCTCGGTTGCAGCCTGCTCGCCCACGGGCCGGAAGAATTCATAGACGATGGGCTGCAGGTCGCGGTGTGCGCCGAACACTTTCAGGATGGCGAAACTGAAGGCCACCAGCGGAATCAGCGATAGCAGGGTCGTGTAGACCAGGCCCATGGCGCGCAGGTTGATATCGCCGCGCCACAGATCGCGGACCACTGCATATGGATAACGCAACGTCCGTATCAGCAGCGCGAGCAGCCCCGCTCGGGTCGAGGCGGGCCCGAAAAAGCACCAGTCGAGGAAAGCCCAGATCCGTAGCATCATCGGCAGCAGCACCCGAGGCGCAATCTTTGCAAATCAGTGTACAGGTAACATTGCCCGAATGACCTCATCCGCCGGATTCCCGCAGCGCATCGTCTGTCTGACAGAGGAGACGACCGAGACCTTGTACCTCCTGGAGGAGGACTGGCGGATCGTCGGTATTTCTGGATTTACCGTGCGGCCGCCGCGGGCGCGCAAGGAGAAGCCACGGGTCTCCGCGTTCACCAGCGCGAAGATCGGGCGCATCGTTGACCTCCAACCTGACCTCGTACTGGGCTTCTCCGATCTGCAGGCCGACATTGCGGCGGAGCTGGTGCGCGCAGGGATCGAAGTGCACGTATTCAACCATCGAAGCGTGGCTGACATTTTGCGCATGATCCGCACGTTGGGCGGCATGGTCGGCTGCGAAGCGAAAACGCAACTCCTGGTCGATCGGTTGACCGCAGGTCTCGAGGCTGTGCGGCAACGCGCGGCGGCGCTGCCGCGGCGGCCGCGGATTTATTTCGAAGAGTGGGATGAGCCGCAGATATCGGGCATCCGGTGGGTTTCGGAGCTGATCGGGCTGGCCGGTGGGGAGGATTGTTTTCCCGAGTTGTCCCTCGAGTCCCTCGGGCGCAATCGCATCGTGGCCGATCGGTTGGAAGTGCCGCGGCGTGCACCCGACATCATTCTGGGGTCGTGGTGCGGAAAGAAGTTTCAACCTGCAGACGTCGCTGCGCGTCCGGGCTGGGCGGACGTTCCGGCGATACGTGACGGCTATGTGCGGGAGATCAAGTCGCCGATCATTCTGCAGCCGGGGCCGGCGGCTTTGACGGATGGCGTGCAGGCCATACAAGAAGTGATTGTCGACTGGGCTGGAGGGGCCGCGAGGTGCCCTAACTGAGTCCGCGGCGTTCCTTGATGAGCTCGTAGGCTTCGATGATCTGTTGGGTTCGTTGCTTGGCGTGCTCGATCATCGACTCGGGCAGGCCATTCGCCTTCAGTTTGTCAGGATGATTGCGGCTCAACTGGCGCCGATAAGCCTTGACGACATCGCCGTCGCTGGTGGCGGGCGTGCATTCCAGCACGCTGTACGCCTGCCTCAGCTGTTCGCTACCGGTATTGTGTGTTGTTTGCTGGCGGAAGGTGCCGGTGCGGATGCGCAGGACGGCCTCGATCTGCGCCAGTTCCACCATCGAAACGCCGAGCCGGCTGGCCATGTGTCCCAGAAGTTGCCGTGCCGGACCCTCGAGGTTGTTGCCGGCAAGCGCGGCACGCACCTGGATCTCGAGGAAGGTACGCAGCAATGCTGGGCGTCCGCGGCAAGCTGCTGCCAGCGTCGCAAGCTCTGCGCCCAGGTTGAAGCCCGGTTGTTTGCCTACCGTGAAGCAATCGATGGCTGCCCGCACCTGGGGCGGAGTGAGCCGAAGGTCGGACATGACAGCGCGCGCGGCGGCAATTTCGCTCTCCGAGACTCGGCCGTCGGATTTAGCCACGTATCCCATCGTGCGGAACGCAGATCGAAAGAACTGGTCGCCGATCGCGGCCGCCTCCGCTTCATTGCGCAGGCGCGGGTCACCGCCCGGCTTGTCGGAATATTCGTCGAACTGGTGGCCCAGCAGGACGCCCACGGCCGCCCCGATGGGACCTCCTGCGAGCAGCCCGATGGCTGCGCCCACGACTTTTCCAGTGAATTTCATGCGCTGCTATAGTACCAAGCCCCGCGGATCCTTCCGGACGCGCTCCGTCACAAGGCAAACATGTCCCTGGATTCCCAGCCCCACAGCAAGCCGCAGACCGTATTCCGTACCGCTCTGCGCAGCCTCGAGAAGATTCACGAGGGTAAGGTCCGCGACATCTATGCGGTAGATGCGGAAACGATGCTGATCGTCACGACCGACCGGCTTTCCGCCTTCGATGTGGTGCTTCCTGATCCCATTCCCGAAAAGGGACGGGTATTGAACGAGATCTCGAATTTCTGGTTTGGCCGTACCCGCCATATTGTGCCGAATCATCTGACGGACAAGGCCCTCGAGAGCATAGTCAAAGACGCGGACGAGCGTGCTTTGCTGGCGGGGCGCACTATGATTGTGCGTCGACTGTCGGCACTACCCATTGAAGCCGTGGTGCGCGGTTATCTCATCGGCTCCGGATGGAAGGACTATCAGAAGAGCGGCAGCGTGTGCGGAATTGCTCTTCCCCCCGGGCTGAAGCAGGCGGAGCGGCTGCCGAAGCCGCTGTTCACGCCGGCCACGAAGGCGGCGCGAGGCGAGCACGATGAGAACATCTCGTTGTCGGAGGTCGAGGGCTTGATTGGGGCCGCGATTGCGGCCCGTGTACGCGACACGGCCATTGCGCTTTACAACTTCGCGGCCGAGCATGCCCGGAGCCGCGGAATCATCATCGCCGACACCAAGTTCGAATTTGGTGTGACTGCGGCGGGGCAGCTGACGCTCATAGACGAGGTGTTGACGCCGGATTCGTCGCGCTTCTGGCCCGCCGACACGTATCGCGTCGGCACGAGCCCGCCCAGTTTCGACAAGCAGTTCGTTCGCGACTACCTGGAAACGCTCGACTGGAACAAGAAGGCTCCTGCGCCGCCGTTGCCGCGGGAGATCATTGAGCGCACCAGTGAGAATTATCGCGAGGCGCTCAGGCGGTTGACCGGGCCGGCGTAGTCACGCCCGGATCGCCGCTGACTGTTCCGCGCTGATCCATGCGTGTGCCGGATACGTTTCGATGTGATCCGCCACTGTGCCGCTTTGCCTGCATGTGCACGCGCAGCAAGCGGCCAGGCTCGCTCGCGCAGGGTTGCCCCGCGTAAACTGGGTTCATGCAGACACCCTGGATAGCTCCCTCCATTCTGTCCGCCGACTTCGCGCGGCTGGGCGAGGAGGTTGACGCCGTACTGAAAGCCGGCGCTCAGGTCATCCATTTCGACGTCATGGATAACCATTACGTACCCAATCTGACCATCGGGCCGCCGATTTGCGAGGCTCTGCGCAAGTATGGGGTGGAGGCGCCGATCGACGTGCACCTCATGGTGCGGCCAGTGGATCGGATCGTGCCGGACTTCGCGGCGGCAGGCGCCACCTTCATTTCGTTTCACCCGGAGGCAACGGAGCACGTCGATCGCACGATCGAGCTCATTCGTGAGCACGGCTGCAAACCCGGGCTGGTGTTCAATCCGGCGACTCCACTGGACTACCTGGATTACACGCTGGAGAAGCTCGACATGGTTCTGCTGATGTCGGTGAATCCGGGGTTCGGTGGCCAGAAATTCATTCCGTCGGCGCTGCGCAAGCTCGCCGAAGTTCGTAAGCGCATTGATGCGATAGATCGGCCGGTGCGGCTGGAGATCGATGGCGGCGTGAAGGTCGACAACATTCAGGCTATTGCTCGCGCGGGGGCCGACACGTTCGTGGCGGGGTCGGCGATTTTCGGGAGCAAGGACTACGCGAAGACGATCCGCGAAATGCATGTGCAGATTGAGGCGGCGAAGGGGCCCGCTAAATAGGCGGCCGGAGCCGTGGGCGTCCGTGCCGCGGGTGATCTAGCGCTTAATCCTCGTCATCCTCATCATCTTCGTCGTCCTCGTCGTCATCCATGTTCATATGTGCAGGGGACTTGGCCGCGGCGGCGGTCGCCGGCTTGTTGGCCGGCACGATGACGGGACGGGTCTTCATCTTCGGGCGTGCATTGAAGACCACAATGGTCTTGCCGGTGGCGCGCAGCAGGCCTTGCTCCTCGAGGACCTTCAGCACTCGCCCGGCCATCTCGCGCGAGCAGCCGACAAGGCGGGACAGCTCCTGGCGGCTGACCTTGATCTGCATACCTTCCGGGTGCGTCATGGCATCGGGTTCGCCGCACAGGTCCATGATGGCGTGTGCGACACGACCCGTGACATCGACGAAAGCGAGATCTCCGAGCTTACGGTTCGTTCGATCGAGGCGGGTTGCGAGCTGTGTCGCGAGCTCAAAAATCAGGCCCGGGCTTTCCGCGGCGATCTGCCGGAAGCGCGGGTAGGTCATTTCAGCCAGCTCGCACTGGTTGCGGGTACGCACCCAGGCGCTGCGGGTGGGCTGCTCGTAGAACAGGCCCATTTCACCGAAGAACTGCCCACGGTTGAGGTAGGCGAGCACCATTTCGTTGCCTTCCTCGTCTTCGATCATCACTTCGACCGAGCCGCTGATGATGTAGTAGAGGACATCCGGCAGGTCGCCGGCATGGATGACGACCGTCTTGGACGGCACGGTCCGAATCCGGCAATAGCTCAAGAATCGGTTGATAGCCGGGATATCGCTCAACGGCTTGATGTTCTCTTCCATCACGGCTCCCCGAATGTCGCCTGTTAGCGGCGGCCCGCTTTTTTATACATATGTCCGCAGAACTGCAAGGGCTGCGCGCGCCGCGATGTTGCTTTAGAACTCAAATCCAATACGCCGCCGTCGTCATGACCCGCGCCGCATGACGCATGAGCACACGCACCGGAGCTGGCAGTTCGGCAGCTCCGGCCGTCTTGGCGGCTGCACCGTGTCCGATTTCATCCATTCGCATTACGTTAAGTATCGCACGGCTGCGCGTGTCACCCGAAGGCAAACGCTCCAAATGCTCGTCCAAATGGCCTTCAACCTGCCTTTCGGTTTCGACCACGAAGCCAAGGCTCGTCCTGTCGCCTATAGCTGCTGCGAGTGCACCGATGGCGAAAGAGCCGCAGTACCACAGAGGGTTCAGGAGGCTGGGCCGTGAGCCCAGCTCTTTGAGCCGTGTCTCGCACCACGCCAGGTGATCCGCTTCCTCGCGAGCTGCCCTGAGCAACATGTTTCGCGTTGGGGTAGATCTCGAGACGAGCGCTTGGCCGTGATACAGGGCCTGGGCGGCGACTTCGCCGGCATGGTTCACCCGCATGAGGGCCACCGATTCGCGGCGCTCCGCCTCGGAGAGCGCCACGCCCGCGTTCGCGACGGCGCCTTGGGACGTCTCTGTATAGGCGGGGGCGTCAGCGAGGCCTGACGATGCCGCGGAGCCGCCGGGGGCGCTAGCGACGCCAGAAGACGCGGCGGTGTGTCCGGCGGGGGCGCCGTTCGGCGCTGATGCCTCATTGTGCCCAGCGCGGCCAACGCCAGCTGGTGCCGCGGTGTGCCCCGCGGCACGGGCGACCTCGGCTGGCGCGGTAGCGTTGGCCGCTGGGAGCGGGCCACCCGGTATCGGGCGTGACGCGTGAGCGGGGGCGAAGACTGCGCGCAGCGCTCGGTCGGCCGCCGCAATCAAGGGGTCTAAAGGATGCCTGGACTCCATTGATCGCATTATAAGCGGCGCTGCGCACGCTTTGTGCCGCCGCTTTGCAATGAGGGACACGCTTGAGTACACTTCCCCGCCTTTTTTCGACCCCCTCTGTGACCCCTATGAATGAGCCTGCAACCCAAGTGCCGACGAAGACCCTCTTCGCAAAAGCCGGCAGCATCCGCGGCGACTGGTACCTGATCAACGCCGACGGCAAAACTCTCGGCCGTCTGGCCACCCAGATTGCCCACAGACTCAAGGGCAAGCACAAGGCGGATTACAGCCCGCACGTGGACATGGGTGATCACATCGTCGTAGTGAACGCGGAGAAGATCCGCGTCACCGGGCGCAAGCTCACCGACAAGATCTACTACCACCACACGGGCTATATCGGCGGTATCAAGTCAATCGCCCTCGAGAAGCTGCTGAACGAGCACCCCGAGCGAGCCATCGAGATTGCCGTCAAGGGCATGCTCCCGAAGAATCCCCTCGGCCGAGCCATGTTCCGCAAGCTCCACGTGTTCGCCGGCGGCGAACATCCACATCAGGCGCAGCAGCCCAAGCCGCTCGAGATTCAGTAAGGACCCCCCCGCATGGCGACTCAGCAATCCAACTACGGCACCGGCCGCCGCAAGACAGCAACGGCCCGCGTGTACATGAAGCCCGGCACCGGCAAGATCACGGTGAACGATCGCTCGCTCGATGACTTCTTCGGCCGCGAGACCGGACGCATGATCGTCCGCCAGCCTCTCGAGGCGGTACAGCTCACTTCCAAGTTCGATTTCACGGTGAAGGTCGACGGTGGCGGAATCACCGGTCAAGCCGGCGCCATTCGTCACGGCATTACCCGTGCCCTCATGGAATACGACGAGTCGCTGCGCAAGACGCTGCGCGACGCTGGGTTCGTTACGCGCGACGCCCGCGAGGTGGAGCGTAAGAAGGTCGGCCGCCGCAAGGCACGTCGCGGACCGCAGTACTCCAAGCGCTAAGTCAGGGTCCCTGTTGGGGGATCGTCTAGTGGTAGGACAACGGACTCTGACTCCGTTTACCTAGGTTCGAATCCTAGTCCCCCAGCCACATCTGCAAAGGCCCGCCGCAAGGCGGGCCTTTTGCTACCGGGCCGCTCTCGGTAACTCGCCGGTCACACCCAGTGCGCGGCTCACGAAGAACCGCTTGACCTCCTGGCTGCGGTTCACCAACCCGAGCCCGCGTTGCGCAAGTTTGGAGATCGGGCCCGATCCATGGGCGAGAAAGCGATCGAATGCATTGATCGCCGTGCTCATGAAAGCAACTTCGCTCTTGCGCCACCGCTCATACCGGCGCAGTACGCGCAACGCGCCCGGGTCCTCGCGCTCGCGGCGAGCGACCAGGATCAACTCCGCGAGAGCTGCTGCATCCAGCAACCCAAGATTTACACCTTGGCCGGCGAGCGGATGAACAACATGAGCTGCGTCGCCGATGAGCGCACAGCGGTGCACAACATATCGATGCGCGGCGAGTCGCTGGAGGGGAAACGCTACGCGGTCACTGAGGAGTCGGGTGGAACCCAACGCAAGATCGGAGGCCCGGTCCAACTCCGTCGCGAACTCCGCAGCCGACATACCAACCAGGGCGGTTGCGACGTCGTTATCGGCTGACCACACGATTGAGCTCGCACCGTCGGCCAGCGGTAGGAATGCGAGCGTTCCGTTGCGCATGAAGCGCTGCCAGGCAGTCTTTTCATGCGAGCGCCCGGTCGCAACAGTCGCGACGATGGCCGTCTCGTTGAAATCGGCAATGTCGGCTGTCAGTCCCACCAACTGACGCACCGCCGACTTCGCGCCATCCGCTCCAATCACCAATCGAGCGGACAGTGAGCCCGTACTCGTTTCCACAGTGACGAATTCCGGACCTACGTGCAGACCCAGCAGGCCGGCAGGTTCGATGCGCCCGCCCAGGTGGGCGACCTCATCCAGCAGGGCTGCTTGTAACAGCCGGTTCTCGACGATGTATCCCAGATTGGGCTCGCCGACCTCCGCCGCGTCAAACACGAGCGCGCCGGAAGAGGAGGGCGCAACGCTTTCATGCCAGATGCGCATCCGCTCATATGCGCCAACACGCGGCCCGAGCACGCGATCCCAGGCGCTCGCCGATTTCAAGATGCGCTCACTTGCACGCGACATTGCTACAACACGAGACTCCAGTGCGCTGCCTTCCAGAGGCGACTGGGGCCGATTCGGTTCCAGCACGCAAACCCGCAACGGCGCAATGCTGTAGGAAGAGCCGTTGTCGGAAGACCCGCGCAGGAGGAGCGCCGCTGCGCACGCCCCCACAGGGCCTCCACCGACAACCAGCACATCAAAAATATCGTTCATACAGCGGCCGCCTCATGCCACAGGCAATTCATTCTCGAACGCCGAGGCCGCGCGCCAGTCGGGGCGTGGGACCCGCAAAGCCCGCACTCACCCGGGCCAATGCGCTCTTCGCCGGTGGGGAGAGATCGAATAGCAACAATCCAAGGTTGCGCAACGCACCCACCGCGGGACGTGTATCTGCGAACATCTTTACGAGCCCATCGGTGAAGCGCACCACCCCACTGCGGTCACCTTCGCGCCAGCCGGCGAATCTGCGCAGCAGTTCCGGTGACCCAACATCCCCCCGCGCACTCGCAACCACCTCCGCAAGCATTGCCGCGTCCCGCAGTCCAAGGTTGAACCCTTGGCCCGCGACAGGATGCAGGGCCTGCGCCGCGTTACCAATCAGCACGGTACGAGCCGCCACAGTAGTCGCGGCACGCGTGAGCTTCAATGGATAGGAGGCACGAACACCGGCCCGCATAAATCGCCCTGCGCGCCAACCAAACCGCTCCTGCAGCTCCCGCAGATAGGTGGCGTCATCGAATGCCAACACCTCGGTGGCGCGCGCGGGATTGCATGACCAGATCACACCGTAGCTGCCATCATGCAGTGGCAGCACCGCGAGCGGACCCGACTGCGTGAACCGCTCGTAAGCCGTGCCATCGTGAGGCCGGTCGGCAGCGACATTTGCGACGATCGCGACCTGGTCGTAGTCCTCAACATCAGCTTCGATGCCGGCTGCAGCGCGCAATACCGAATGCGCGCCGTCCGCCGCTACCGCCAGGCGCGCTGAGACCGACTCGGTACCCAAGGCGAACTTGATACCGGTGTCGGTGATCTGCACCTGGTCCGGGCGCGCGGGCACCCTGAGCAATATGTCCGTCGCATCCTGGAGCTTATTCCACAGGGCCGCCCCGATCGCCCTGTTGGGTACGACATAACCAAACGCTTCGATGCCTTGTTCCTCGGCACTCAGCCGGGCGAACCCGAAGCGGCCCGCATCCGATACATGGATAGCCCGAATGGCGGCGGCTTCGGGCGCGAGACGCTCCCAAACACCCAGCGCCTGGAATATGCGGCGGCTGGCGTTACCCAACGCGGTGGTGCGGTCATCGAAGCTGGGTTGTGCTTTCGATCCAGGAGCGTGTGCCGCATGCGGCACACCTTCCACGAGCATCGTGGAGACGCCGCTCCCAGCTAACGCAACCGCCAGGCTGGCACCCACCATGCCCCCACCGATGATGGCAACGTCAACCTGTGTGAGAGCCATTTGTAAGAACCATAGGGAGCTCAGCCCCCTGACATTGCGGCTTCGATGGCGTCCACAGATTTCGGCGCATGCGAAGTCAGCACTTCGGCACCGGTCCGGGTCACCACCACATCGTCCTCTATACGGATACCGATGTTGTGCATTCGCTTGGGAACGCCGCGCGAGCCAGCAGGAATGTAGATCCCGGGCTCGATAGTCAATGCCATGCCGGGTTCGAGGACGCGCCATTCGTCGCCGACCTTGTAATCGCCGACGTCGTGGACATCCATTCCCAGCCAGTGGCCCGTTCTATGCATGAAGAAACGCCGGTAGGCCCCTTCGCGTTGCAGTTTCTGCACGCGCCCTTTCAGCAATCCGAGTTTGACCAGGCCCTGTGTGACGACATGAACCGCAGCCTCGTGCGGCTCGTTCCAATGATTGCCAGGCTTCACTTTGGCGATGGCGGCCTCGTTCGCCTCCAGGACGATCTCGTAAACCGCACGCTGCTCAGGTGAAAACCGCCCGTTGACCGGATACGTCCGCGTGATGTCCGAGGCGTAACACTCGTATTCGCAACCCGCGTCCACCAGGAGAAGCTCGCCATCCCGCAGCGTCTGGTTGTTGTCGCGATAGTGCAGGACGCAACTATTCGGGCCGCCGCCGACGATCGGGTGATACGAGGTGTCGGCGTTATATCGCCGGAACTCGTGCACCAGCTCGGCCATCACTTCGTATTCCTGGCGGCCCGGACGGCAGAAACGCATCGCCCTGACATGCGCCGCGGCGGCGATCCGCGCCGATTCGCGCATCAGCCCGACTTCGCTTCGCGACTTGAACAGCCGCATGTCGTGCAGCACGTGGTCGAGAGCCACGAATTCCTGTGGAGAGTGCCGTCCGTTGCGAGCCTGCGTGCGCAAGCCGTTCACCCAACCTACGACCCGTTGATCGAAGTCAGCATACACACCCATGGCGTAGAACACCTTGGTGCGGTTCTCCAACAACCCAGGGAGGATTTCGTCGATGTCGCCAATTGGAAACGCATCATCCGCCCCATAGTCGCGGATTGCGCCCGCCGGACCAGCGCGCCGCCCATCCCAGATCTCGCGGGCCGGATCACGGTCGCGCACGAACATCACGTACTCGGCGTGCTCGCGGCCCGGGATCAGCACGGCGACGGCCTCCGGCTCCCCGAACCCCGTTATGTAGTAAAAGTCACTGTCCTGACGGTACGCATACTCGACATCGTTATTGCGGTGCCGGACCGGGGCGGCGGGCAGAATGGCAATCGAGTCGCGGCCCATGAGGCGCGTCAACTGGCGGCGCCGGCGTGCAAACTCGTCTCTGGCAACGGTCTTGATCGCTTTCAATGCAGGGGCACGTTCGGGGGGCCGGGTTGGTCCCGCAGGGGACCGAGCTCATCGAACACCAGTTGCACGCCGATACGTACGAACTCGACCAGCTCGGCGTAGGCGCTCTCGTTCGACTCCTCGCTTTGTTCGGTATCGACCGCAACGTGTGTGATCTCCGTCAGGTCGCGCACGATCTCGCCGATGTCGCCCGGCAGACCTGACTCATCCTGGACCACACTCGTTCCGAGGCCATAGAGAAATCCCTGACACCACTGCGCGAGGGCCGCCGTGCGCGCATCGAGAGGCTCTTCGTCGTCGGGCAACAGCAGCTCAAATTCCAATTCGGGCCCTTCGAGGGCCCCCGCCGTGTCTACATACAGCCCGCGAAGGGTTTCCTTGGCCATGGGATGCGCCTGTCCTTCCGGGAGAATCTCCAGCAACCAGTCTTCGAATCGATAACCGATGGCTGCGCACAGGCAACCGGCGAGTGTTCCGTGCGCCTCGGCGGCATCCGCGAGTGAGCGCTCCTCTGCCAGGACGCGCTGGATTTCCGTGTAGTTCTCGGTGTCCATCAGATAAGCATTATGCCTATCGTTCCAGGCCGGTGGGCATCGCCGTTGCATTTGACCGCGTCAAGACTGCGGCTCTATAGTCCCTATGCATGAGCGATACAACAAAAACGCAGCTCGATCTCGAGCTGGTGCGACTTGCAAAGCGAATCGAAGAGCTCGTCGCCACGGTTGAACACCTGAAGGAAGAGAACCGCGCGTTGCGTCAGCGACACGAGTCTCTCTCCACCGAGCGTGCTTCGCTGCTGCACAAGAACGAGCAGGTTCGCACGCGCGTCGAGGCAATGATCGGGCGGCTGAAAACGATGGAGCACGGCGCGTGACCACGCAGCAAGACCGGGCACAGATCAGCGTGCGTATCATGGAAAAGGAATATGTCGTGGCATGCGCATACGAGGAACGCTCGGCGCTGCTCGACGCAGCCGAATTCCTGAACGGCCGCATGCGTGAGATTCGTGACAGCGGCAAGCTCGTTGGTCACGACCGTATCGCCGTCATGGTGGCGCTCAACCTCGCGAACGAGTTGCTGCGGCTGAAAAACCGGGACGCAAAGCTCGAGGGTGAGGTCGGCACCCGCCTGCGCGCCATGCGGGAGCGGGTCGAAGGCGCGCTCGAAAAGGGCCAGCAGCTCGAACTGTAGGACTAGTCCACCTGCGCGCAGCGCATGACTAGTGTAGAGTGGATCTTGCGTCGCCTGCGGTGTTCGACAAGCGGATCGGGTTACCTCGGACCCTAATTTGAAACACCCCGGGACATCAGGGCTTGCGGGCAGAATTGTGCAAGTCCGCCTCGAGCGGAAAGCCTTACCTGCTGCAGTCCGTCCCACTTGTTGCTCTGGTTCGAGAGCAACGATCCGCACCGGCACAGGCGGGTGACGCTTTTCATGCGCTGGCGCGCAACTTCTCACGGGGATCGCGCTGCGCGCCGTGCGTGCTCTGAATGAGTGACGCTACCCTCGCAAGCTCCCGCAAGACCCTCCGCAGGGCGCTGCGCCTCAGGCGCCGAGCCGTCCCAGCCGCTGAACGAAACGCAAGCGCCCGACTCGTCGCCCATCACGCTGACTGCTGGCTTCGTCTGCGACCGAGTTGGCGCATAGCCCTGTATGCGGCACTTCCCGAAGAGCTCGACGCGACACCGCTGATCGAGCTCGCGCGTGCTCGCGGCTGCTCCCTCTATCTGCCGCGCATCGATCGCCACAGTCTCGGCCGCAAGATGCAATTCGTGGCGATGAACGATCGGCAGCGATCCAACCGCCTCGGCATCGCAGAGCCCGAGGGCTCGCAGATCATCGGTGCGCGCTGGCTCGATGTCGTGTTCCTGCCGCTCGTCGGTTTCGATTCGCGTGGTGTGCGCCTCGGTACCGGCGGTGGTTATTACGATCGCGCGTTCGCGTTCCGACGCTGGCGGAAGGTTTGGCACACGCCGCAGCTCGTGGGCCTCGCGTACTCGTTTCAGCAGCTCGAAGCAATCATTCCGGCCGCACACGATGTGCTGCTCGATGCGGTGGTTACGGAAAAAGGGGTCATACGATGCACTACTGGCTGATGAAGACCGAGCCCGACACGTTTGGTGTCGATGATCTGGCCGCAGCCCCGCGTTCCACCACGTCGTGGGATGGAGTGCGCAATTACCAGGCTCGCAACACGATCCGCGACGAGATGAAGCGGCAGGACCAGGTCTTCCTCTATCACTCGAGCACCGCGGTGCCGGGCATCGTCGCGGTGATGGAAGTCGTGAAGGAGGGTTACCCGGACAAAACGGCATTCGATCGCAAGGATCATCACTACGATGCGGACAGCGACCCTGCGAAGCCGCGCTGGTTCGTGGTCGACGTGCGGCTGAAGCGCCGCCTCGCGCGCGTCATCACACTGGAAGAGCTGCGCAAACATGCTGCAAAGGAGCTGAAGGGCATGGTGCTTCTGCGCCCGGGCAATCGTTTGTCAGTCGTGCCCGTCGAAGCCGCTCATTGGAACTTCATCCTGTCGCTCGAGACCCGCGCATGAGTCTTCTGTCCCTACTCGCGCGAATGCAGTTCACATCTTGAGTGCCTAGCACACTCTCGCTCGCTTGTAATTTAATTTCGCATCTATATACTCCGACCTCGGACTAACCCTGTTAACTGGAGATGCCAACATGGCGAAAGCAAAGAAGAAGGCCAAGAAGAAAGCAGCAAAGAAGAAGTAGGCCTAACTCGGAAGGCCGC
>JAQGOF010000042.1 GCA_028293745.1 Gammaproteobacteria bacterium
GCGCCGCAGCCGCCGCATTCGATCGAAGCGGAGCAGGCCGTTCTCGGCGGCCTGCTCCTGGATCCCGCAGCCTGGGATAACGTCGCGGACGTCATCATCCCGGAAGATTTCTACCGCCCCGATCACAGGCTGATTTTCCAGGCCATCGGCGAGCTCGCCGGTAACGCCAAGCCGTGCGACGTCGTGACCGTCGTGGGCGAGTTGGAACGGCGCACCGAGTTGGATCAGGCCGGTGGGCTTGCGTACCTGGGGTCCCTCGCGCGGGACACTCCCACTGCGGCAAACGTTCGCGCTTACGCCGATATCGTTCGCGAGCGCTCGCTGTTGCGCCAGCTCATTCATGCAGGCACTGAGATCGCGTCGGCTGTCTTCAACAACGACGGCGAGACTGCGCGCGAGCTGGTTGATAAGGCCGAGCAGAGAGTTTTCGAAATCGCGGAAATGGGCTTCCGCGGCCGGCAGGGCGCTATGGCGGTTCGTGCGCTGCTTCCGGCCGTGATCGATCAGATCGATGATGCTTACGCAAATCCGGACAAACTGCGCGGCCTGCCAACCGGCTTCACCGAATTCGACAAAATGACCGGTGGTCTGCGGCCTGGCGATCTGGTGATCGTCGCGGGCCGTCCTTCGATGGGCAAGACCACACTTGCAGTCAACATGGCGGAGTATGCGGCACTCCACCATCAACAGACACGTTCTGCGGTCTCGGTGGCGATTTTCAGCATGGAAATGCCTTCGGAGCAGGTCATCACCCGCATGTTGTCTTCCATCGGCGGAGTGCCGCTGCACAACCTGCGCAGCGGCAAGATTTCCGACGACGACTGGGTGCGCATTACGAGCGCCACGAGTCAGTTGTCGGAAGCCAAGATATTCATCGATGAAACCCCTGCTCTGACACCAACAGAATTGCGTGCCCGCGCTCGTCGTGTGAAACGCGAGCACGGCCTCGATCTGATTGTCGTTGACTACCTGCAGCTGATGCAGGTCCCGGGCAACAAGGAAAATCGCGCCACCGAGATCGCGGAGATCTCTCGCGGTCTCAAGGTCCTGGCCAAGGAATTGACGTGTCCGGTCATCGCGTTGTCGCAGTTGAATCGCGGTGTGGAGCAGCGCGAGAACAAGAAGCCTGTGATGTCGGATCTGCGCGAATGCGTCACGGGCGACACGCTGGTCTGCCTGGCAGACGGGCGGCGCGTGCCGATTCAGGAACTGGTGGGGCAGACACCCGAAGTGGTGTCGATGACCGAGGATGGCCGAATGACACGCGCCAAGTCCGATCTGGTCTGGCGAGTTGGCAAGAAACCTGTCTATGAATTGAAGCTGGCCAGCGGGAGAAAGATCCGCGCTACAGGCAAACACCGCCTGTATTGCTCTTTCGGTTGGCAGCAAGTCAGCGATCTGAGACCCGGTGATCGGCTCGCGATGGCCCGGAAACTACCTGAGCCGGAAAACCCGGAGAGGTGGCCCGACGACCGCGTGGCTCTGCTGGCGCACCTCATTGGCGATGGCAGCTATTTGAAGCAGCAGCCCATGAGATACACCACGGGCTCTGAGGCGTGCAGCGAGCTCGTTCGCCGGGCTGCAGAAACTGAGTTCGGTATGACCGTGACCCGTTATGCGGGCCGTGGAAACTGGCATCAATTGCTGCTCTCGGGCAATGGCAATCGGTGGAAGCCTGCCGGCGTTAACCTTTGGTTGCGTGAGCTGGGGATTTTCGGGCAGCGGTCGGCTGGAAAGCGGGTTCCGGCGGCGGTCTTCAGGCTCTCGAATGAGCAGATCCAGTTGTTCCTGCGCCACCTTTGGGCCACGGATGGAACGATCTCGGTCCGCAAGCCCGCCCAACGCGGCGGGCATGGCGTGCACTTCTCCACCTGCAGCCGTGGTCTGGCGGACGACGTTGCGGCGCTTTTGCTGCGCTTGGGAATCGTCGCGCGAATTCAAACTGTGACGTCCGGCTACCAGAATCCGGTGCACATGGTTTGGGTGCATGGCGTGGAGAAGCAGATGTTGTTTCTCAGGACCGTCGGCAGCTTCGGTCCGCGGGTCGGGCCCGCCGAGAGTTTGTTGGTTGCTCTTGCTGGCGTGCAGGCGAATACCAACGTGGATACGGTCCCCCAGGAGATGTTGTGGAGGGTCCGCTTCCTGATGCAGCAGCAGGGAATCTCGCGGCGACGGATGTCGGTCATGCGCGGGCGCCAAAACGTGAACTTCGATCGCGCTCCGTCGCGGGCATTGGTGGCGGAATACGCGCAGATTCTGGATGACCGCCTTTTGAAGGACATGGCAGTAAGCGACATCTTCTGGGACCGCGTCCTGACTGTTGAGTTGGTTGGTGAAGAGGACGTGTTTGATCTAACAGTACCTGACACATCATGTTGGTTGGCTGATAGTATTGTTAGTCATAACAGTGGTGCAATTGAGCAGGATGCGGACATGATCCTGTTGATTTACCGCGAGGAAGTGTACGACCGCAATACCACCAAGAAGGGCATCGCCGAGATCGACCTCGTCAAGCACCGCAACGGCGAGATCGGCACCTTCGTCCTGACATTCCAGGGCCAGTTCACGCGCTTTGCGAACTACGTGCCCGACTCCTATGCGGACGGCGTGCTGCGGTGAACCGGTTGATCCGGGCTGTCATCGATACGCACGCCCTGCGGCACAACCTGCGGACCATCCGGGAGCGCGCCCGCGGGGCGCGGGTCATGGCGGTCGTCAAGGCCAATGCTTACGGGCATGGGCTCATTCCAACAGCGCTGGCGCTCGCGGAAGCGGATGCATTCGCCGTTGCGCGGCTCGAAGAAGGGCTGGCGCTCAGGGCCGCGGGGATCACCCAGCCGATCGTCCTGCTCGAAGGCGTGTTTGCGCCCGAGCATCTGTTGGAAACAGCACGGCACGGCTTCGACCTCGTGGTGCACGACCCTCTGCAGATCGAGCTGCTGGAGGAATACTCGGGAGCGGCGCGCTTCCTGATCTGGATCAAGATCGATACGGGGATGAATCGCCTCGGCTTCAGGCCCGAAGAGTTCCCCGATGCGCTGGCCCGGATCCAGCGGCTCCAGCCGGCGCCGTTGGAAATCAGGTTGCTCACTCACCTGGCACGCGCGGACGAAAGGGATGACACGATGACGCGCGAGCAGTTGGCGCGCTTCAAGAAAGCGACCAGCGGTCTCGAGTACGCGGTGAGTATCGCCAACTCTGCCGGGCTCTTCGGCCGCGTTCAGCTCGGCTGTGACTGGGTGCGTCCTGGACTTGCGCTCTATGGCGGCTCCCCGTTCGAAGACAGATCCAGTGCCGAGTTGGGCCTGCATCCCGTGATGAGCCTCGAGACTTCAGTTATTGCCACCCGTAAAGTCGCCACCGGTGAGACCGTAGGGTACGGAGGCACTTGGCGAGCATCGCACGACTCAGTGATAGCGATCGTCGCTGCCGGCTACGGAGATGGAATCGCGCGCAACCTGGCAGGTGGCACACCCGTTCTCATCGACGGCCAGCGAGCACCGCTCGTGGGCCGGGTGTCCATGGACATGATTGCCGTCGACGTTACGAAGCTAAACGGCGTGCACGTAGGCACACCCGTTGTGCTGTGGGGAGTCGGCCTCCCCGTAGAGGAAATCGCGCGGTACGCCGCTACGATTCCCTACGAACTGCTGTGTGGAGTGAGCCAGCGGGTCCCGCTGGAGCTGCGCTAGCCGCCTGCGTTGTCAGTTGACGAAGAACCCCATCTTGACGCCAGCGAGCTGTATCACGTCGTTGTCGGCCAAGCGGGTGGCCTGGGCGCCGATTGCATTGCCATTCAGCAGCGGGAAGTCGTTCTCCTTGCCGCTATCGACGTGCACGATGAAATAGCCCTCAGCCCGGCGCGTAATGGCGGCGACCTGAACACCGGGCCGCCCGAGTGTCGTCAGTGCTTTGCTGAGCTCGAGCTCGCGACCCGCGAACGCGCCGGATAGAACCTGTAGTTTCGCCTTCTTCAGCGCGGCCGCAGACACATCGTTGAGGGCACGCGACTTAGCCGTTGCCGACAGGGCAGGGGATGCCTTTTCCGCGACCTCGCTTGCAGCCCGTACCTTCTCGACCGGGCGCGACGACGGTTGAATCACCATCGTCTTCTCGAACTCATCCTGGGCCTCATCATCCTCGACGAAGCGCAGCTGGTGATGCCCGACGGTTACCACGTCCCCGTGCTGAAGGGCGTGCTTCTTGATCAGCTTGCCGTTGACGTAGGTGCCGTTCGTGCTGTTCAGGTCCTCGAGGAACGAATCGTTGAGGATATTGATGATCAAAGAGTGATGGCCGCTGACAGCAGCGTTGTCGATGCGGATGTCATTGTCAGGGAGTCGGCCGACCGTGTACCGCTCCTTGTTCATGTTGTATTCCGCCATCACCTGGCCATCCAGGCTCAAGACCAACCTTGCCATGTGCTTAGCCTCTGTCAGCCGAACCAGCCTAGGATCTTGTCAAAAATGCGCGTCCGCGCCGGAAATGCATCCAGCACGTGCGCCATCACGACCGAGACGTTGTCCCGGCCCCCATTATCATTCGCCAGTTGAATCAACTGCTTGGCGACCGTATCCAGATTATCATTAAAGGTGTTTATGGTTAAATGAATATCTTCGTCCTCAACCATATCCGATAGGCCGTCCGAGCACAGCATGTAGGCATCGCCCTTCTGCACCGGGACCTCCTGGATCTCCACGTCCACGTTCGGCTCTACACCGAGCGCGCGCGTGACGTAGTTCTTATTCGCGGCGCGCTGCGCCTCTTCCGCCGAATAGAACCCACGGTCCACCAATTCCTGCAGCAATGAGTGGTCCAGGGTGACCTGCTCGAGCTTGTCGCTGCGCTGGCGGTACAGCCGCGAATCGCCCACGTGGGCGATCGTTATCTTGTTGTCGAAGAACAGCGCAGCAACGACGGTCGTACCCATGCCCTCGCATTGCGGCTGCGTACGTGCGGTCTGGTAAATGATCTTGTTCGCCCGGTGAATCGCATCGCGCAGGATGATGGTGGGCCGGGAAAGTCCCGAGTCGCGGTCCTGCACGTTCATGTCTTCGCGCTCGACCTGCTCGCGGACGAGATTGACGATGGTCTTGACGGCAATGCCGCTGGCGACCTCGCCAGCGTTGTAGCCGCCCATTCCGTCCGCCAGGACCAGAAGTCCGATGTCAGCATCGAAGGCAATAGTGTCCTCGTTGTGCTCGCGGACCTTGCCGGTGTCGGTCAATCCTACGAAACGCAGCCTGCTCCTGAGGCTCATGCTGCGTCCTGACCTTCATACGGCCCGCAAAATGTGATACGCGTCACTTTCCCGTCCCCGATTCGAGCCGGCATAAGCTAGCATTGGCCGCGGTGCAGTGCAGGCGACCGGTCACAAACTTGTCATTCGGTGACCCGGCATGGCCGCGCATCCTAACGAGTTGACACCTGAGCGCATAGATGGCCCGCGCAAGTCCTGTATTCATCTGCACCGCCTGTAGTGGCGAAACCGTGAAGTGGCAGGGGCAGTGCCCCCTGTGCGGCGAGTGGAACTCGCTGGAGCAGCGGGCCTCGAGTGCCCGGCACGCGGCAGGGCGAGGGGCCCAGGGCGGGGCCGCCCGCGCGTTGGAGGTGCCGCCGCCGCGGCGGCTGGACGCAGCTGTGGCCGGTATCGAAAAACGGCTCGCAAGCGGGTATGAAGAGCTGGACCGGGTCATGGGTGGCGGCATCGTACCCGGATCGGTGACCTTGTTGGGAGGAGATCCTGGGATTGGGAAGTCGACACTGCTCCTGCAGGTCGCTGCGAATGTCGCTGGGACCAACGCCGTGGTGTATGCAAGTGGCGAGGAATCCGTATCACAGGTAGCGCTGCGTGCCCAACGCCTGGGCATCGAGGGACGGAAGCTTGAAGTCATTGCCGAGTCGAACCTGGATGCCATTCTTGCGTTGGCCTCCGAGCGCAAGGGAACGCTGCTGGTCGTAGATTCTATCCAGACGATCGAATCGAACACAGTCGCAACGAGCGCCGGCGCTGTTTCGCAGCTGCGGGAATGCACGGCAGAGCTCGTCCGCTACGCCAAGTCCACATCGACTGCAGTCATCATAATTGGCCACGTGACCAAGGAGGGAACGATAGCGGGTCCGCGGATGCTCGAGCACCTCGTAGATACGGTGCTTTATTTCGAGAGCGAGGCGGCCAGCCGCTATCGCATCGTACGCGCCACGAAGAATCGCTTCGGCGCTGTCAACGAGCTTGGATTCTTCGCCATGGCCGAGAGTGGCCTGAAGGAAGTGCGCAATCCTTCGGCCATCTTCCTGTCGCGAGCCCCGGAGGCCGCCCCCGGGAGCATCGTAACGGTGACACGCGAGGGCGGCCGTCCGCTGCTCATTGAGTTGCAGGCCCTGGTAGATCGGATGAGATTTGGTGCGCCGCGGCGGATCGCCCAGGGACTGGATTCCAACCGCGTGGCGATGTTGCTGGCCGTCATGAACCGGCATGCGCAGGTGTCCCTGCAGGAGCACGACGTCTTCGTGAACGTCGTGGGAGGCATCCAGATCAGCGAAACCGGTTGGGATCTGCCAGTGGTCCTGGCGCTTGCCTCCAGCCTCAGCGACCGGACGGTTCCCAACTCGCTCATCTCTTTCGGCGAGATCGGGTTGACGGGCGAGGTCCGTCCGGTTGCGTACGGCGACGAGCGGCTGCGCGAGGCGCAGAAACAGGGCTTCAAAGTCGCGGTTGTGCCGAGGGAAAACACGCCGCGGAAGCCACTCGATGGCTTGCATGTGATCCCGGTGGCTCGCGTTGGTGAGGCGTTGGAGGCTGCGTTCAGCCGGTCGCCGTGACTTCGTCAGTCGCCGGCGCGTAGATACGAACGGTCCTGATTGCGTTATCAGCGATCTGGAGCACTTCGAACTGATAGTCCCCGACCTTCAGCGTCGTGCCGGGGTCCGGGATGGTCTCCAGCTGTTCGAGCAGGAGGCCATTGATCGTCTTGGGCCCATCCGTGGGCAGGTGCCATTGCAACGCACGATTCAAAGCACGAATCGTTGCGCTTGCATTGACGATGAATACGCCAGGCCTTTCGGCATGGATGTCCTTGTGCATGACAGTGGCCGGGTCTGTCGTGAACTCGCCAACGATCTCCTCGAGTATGTCCTCCAATGTAACGAGCCCCTCGATATCACCGTATTCGTTGACTACGAAGGCGAGCCGCCGCCGGTTGCGTTGGAACTGCGTGAGCTGGACAGTAAGCGGCGTGCTCTCCGGTACGAAGTAGGGCTCCCGGCTGCTCGCCACTTCGATGAGCTTCTCGCGCGTCAACGTGCCCCTGGCAAGCTCGTGGGCAACACGCTTCATGTGGAGTATTCCGAAGAGTTTGTCGAGCTCGCCGTCGTAAACAGGCAGACGCGTATGCGGCGTCTGCCGTAGTTGGTCGAGTATGTCGTCCCAGTTTTCCTGGACGTCGATGGCCGAGATCTCCTGCCGGGGGATCATGATGTCATTCACGGTCACCTGACCGAGATCGAGGATCGACAGCAGCATCTGCCTGTGACGCGCGGGGATCAGGGGGCCCGCTTCGGCGACCACGGTCCGAAGCTCTTCGCTGCTCAATGCCTGGTTGGCCCGCGACGTCCTGCCGACACCGAATATTCTCAACACGCCGTACGCGAGCTTGTTGGTCAGCCACAAAACAGGCCGTGCCACCAGGACCAGCGCCCGGTAAATGCGCGCCGCACTCAACGCGACCCGCTCCGGGTGGGTTGCGGCGTAGATCTTCGGAGTGAGCTCGCAGAACACGATGACCACGACGGTCAGAACGAATCCGGTGATCGGTACGGCGTAGGAGTGACCGGTCCGCTGGGCGAGAATGGTCGCGATGGAGGATGCGAAGACACTGGCCGCCGCAAGGATGACCAGGTTCGCGCCGAGCCAGTCATCCGGCTTCTGCAGCAGCCGCTCGAGCACCTTCGCAGTGCTCTGGCCCTGTTGGGCCCGGTGCTTCACCCGGTAGCGGTTCACGGAAAGCATTGCGACTTCCGTGCCGGATGAGAATGCGATGATCACCAGCAGGAAGAGCAGCGCACAGAGCAGGGCAGTAGCCGGGGCATCGTCCAAAGCAGCGTTCCTCGATCTGAACGGGTCCTGCCGGACTATAATCGACGTTCACCGTCCCCGTTCACTGCCCCGGAAGCTCCATGTTCGACAATCTCACTGCCCGCCTGTCCCGAACTATCGAAACCCTTCGCGGCCGGGGTCGGATCACCGAGGACAACATTGGCGAGGCCATGCGCGAAGTGCGCGTTGCGCTGCTCGAGGCTGACGTCGCGCTTCCTGTGATCAAGCCGTTCATCGAGTCCGTCAAGGCCAAGGCTCTGGGCGCTGAAGTCGCCTCCAGCCTCACGCCTGGCCAAGCGTTCATCGGCATCCTGCATGCAGAGCTGGTGCAGCTGATGGGCGGTCCGCGCGCCGGCATCAATTTGCGTGCGCAACCGCCGATTATCGTGCTGCTCGCGGGTCTCCAGGGCGCCGGCAAGACGACCACCGCCGCCAAGCTGGCGCGATGGCTGATAGAGCGCGAGAAGAAGCGAGTTTTGCTTGTCAGCACCGACGTGCGGCGACCGGCGGCCATGCTCCAGCTCGAACGGCTGTCGGAGCAGGTTGGCGCGCAGTACTTTGCGGCGAGTGCTCAGGATCCTCCGGCGAACATTGCGCGTGCGGCACTCGAGGCTGCGAAACGCGGTGTTTTCGATGTCCTCATCGTCGATACGGCAGGCCGTTTGCACGTCGACGAGGCCCTGATGGCCGAGGTCCGTGACATCGATGCCGCGGTTGGCTCGGCGGAGCGTCTGTTCGTCGTGGACGCGATGGCCGGCCAGGACGCTGTCAACTCGGCGCGCGCGTTCGGTGCAGCGCTGGATCTGACCGGCGTCATATTGACGAAGGCGGACGGCGATGCACGGGGAGGCGGCGCGCTCTCGGTGCGCCAGATTACGGGCAAGCCGATCGTGTTCATGGGCGTCGGTGAGAAGACCGAGGCGCTGGAACCGTTCGACCCCGAGCGCATGGCGTCGCGGATTCTAGGAATGGGCGACGTCGTCAGCCTCGTCGAGCAAGTGCACCGGCAGGTCGATACCCAGGAGGCGGAGCGGCTTGCGCGAAAGGTCGTCAAGGGCAAGGGCTTCGATATGGCCGACCTCAGGAGCCAGCTCGAGCAGCTCCAGAAGATGGGAGGCGTCGGCGCGCTGCTGGACAAGCTCCCGGCCGCGGCGGCCCAGAAAGCAGGAGCCATGGCCGCTGATCAGGGGGACCGGGACCTCCGCCGGCAGATCGCCATCATCAATTCCATGACCCGCAAGGAGCGCCGCAATCCTGCCATCATCGATGGCTCCCGCCGTCGCCGCATCGCCGGCGGCTCCGGCGTCCAGGTCCAGGACGTGAACCGGCTGCTGAAGCAGTTCATGGAAATGCAGCGCGTCATGAAGAGCATGAAAGGCGGCAAATTGAGGCAGTTGATGAGCGCCCTCAAGGGGGGCGGAGGAGGTCCGCCGGGGTTCTCCGGACGCTAGTAGCCCTTGGACTGAGCTCCACGGGCGGCGATCGACCTAAGCTACTGAAAATAAGACGCCGGGGCTCTTTCAGAAGACACGAAACGCACGTAGAATCCGCGCTCTTTTTGGGCCGGGTCTGACCCGGCCTCGTACCGAACGAGAGCTATAGACATGGTAACCATACGCCTGACGCGACGCGGGGCGCGCAACCAGCCTTTCTACCACGTGGTAGTGACCGACAGCCGCAAGCGGCAGGGCGGCTTGAGCCTGGAGCACGTGGGGTATTTCAATCCCATCGCCCGGCGCAGCGAGCCGAAGCTGAAGCTGGATCTGCCACGAATTGAGTACTGGGTGAGCAAGGGCGCGCAGCAGTCCGAGCGGGTGCGTTCGCTGGTCGCATCCTATCGGAAGCAGGCCACGGCCTGAGCAGGCAGGCGACTGCCTGACATCGGAAGCGGGCCGCGGCATGGCCGCACGTTGGGTCGAGCTCGGCCGCATCGGCGCCCCGTTCGGCGTCAAGGGCTGGATGCATGTTGACTCTTATACCGATCCACCCGATGGGCTACTCGGGTATCCACAATGGGTACTGCGTGTTGGCTCGGGTGAGCGCATAACGCGTAGATTGGTCGAGGGGCACCCCCAGGGTGATCGCTTGGTGGCGCGGTTGGAGGGAGTCGAGGATCGCGACGCCGCGTCCGCTTTGACAGGTGCCGTGATCGAGGTGCAGCGTGCTGAGATGCCGCCGCCGGGAAAGCGCCAATACTATCGCGCGGACCTGGTCGGACTGGCGGTACGGAACCTTCAGGGTGTCCATCTCGGCAACGTTGCGCAGTTTGTTGACGCACCCACAGGTCCGGTGATGGTGGTGAAAGATGGTGAAGGGCGGGAGCACTGGGTGCTCGCGACTCCTGAGTATCTGCGCAAGGTCGAGGTGGACGCCGGACTGATCCTGGTGGATTGGCCGCTGGAACTCGAGTAGGGGTACGGTCGTGAACATCCAGGTCGTCACGCTGTTTCCTGAAATGATCAGCGGGGCGCTGAAGTTCGGCATCGTGGGCCGGGCGGTCGAGCGCGGCCTGTTGAGTGTAGGGACTGAAGATCCGCGGGCGCATACGACCGATCCGCACCGCACGGTGGATGACAGGCCGTACGGCGGTGGCCCCGGGATGGTGCTCAAACCTGAGCCCATGCTGGCGGCGATCGAGGCGGCGCGGGCGCGGTTGCCGCAAGGCAGCCCGAGGATTTATCTGTCGGCGCAAGGCGAGCGCTTCGGACAGCGGCAGGCCGAGCAACTGGCGGCGTTGCCGGGGTTCGTACTGGTCGCAGGACGGTACGAAGGTTTGGACGAGCGCGCACTGGCGCTGGGCATCGATCGCGAGCTGTCGCTGGGTGACTATGTGTTGTCCGGCGGCGAGCTGCCGGCACTGGTTGTGATCGACGCGGTTGCGCGGTTGCTGCCGGGTGCATTGGGCGACGAACGCTCGAGTGTCGAGGAGTCGTTCGCCGCGGGTCTGCTCGACTGGCCGCACTACACGCGGCCCGAAGTGTTTGCAGGGCTGACGGTGCCGCAGGTGTTACTGTCGGGCAACCATGCCGACATCCGCCGGTGGCGGTTGGCGCAGGCGGTCGAGCGCACGTGGTTGCGCAGGCCGGACCTGATCGCGGCACACCCGCTCGCGCCCGAGGCGAGCCGACTACTGAATGAGTTCCTCACCGCACGCGCGGTGGGGACCGAAGATCGAGGATGACGAATATGAGCAAGATTACTCAGGAACTCGAAAAATCACGCATGACCCGTGAAGTGCCGGACTTCAAGCCCGGCGACACAGTGGTCGTGCAAGTGAAGGTGGTCGAAGGCGACCGCGAGCGTGTCCAGGCGTACGAAGGGGTGGTGATTGCGATCAGCAATCGCGGACTCAACTCCTCGTTCACGGTGCGTAAGATTTCGCATGGCGAGGGCGTTGAGCGTGTCTTCCAGACACACAGCCCTTCCATCAGCGACATCTCGATCAAGCGCCGTGGCAGTGTCCGCCGCGCCAAGCTGTACTACCTGCGCGATCTGTCGGGCAAAGCGGCCCGTATCGAAGAGAAGATCTAGCCCGGACCATCGGCCGGAGGCCGTACCTTGCAAATTGTCCGGGCGATTCTGTGGGGGCTGTGGCGCGGCCTGGACGTGCTGCGCAGGTTCCTGCACCTGGTTTTTTTGCTCGTCGTGTTCGGGTTCGTCTTCGGCGCATTGCGCGCGTCGCTGCCGACAGTGCCCGCGAAAGCCGCACTCCTGGTTGCGCCAGAGGGCGAGCTCGTCGAACAGATGTCGGGTGATCCCCTCGAGCGTGCTCTTCAGGAAGCGCGCGGGCAGAGCCGGCCCGAAACCCTGTTGTGGGACGTGGTGGACTCCATTCGGGCGGCCGCCAAGGACAAGCGCATCCCCGTTCTCGCCATCGACCTGGAGAAGTTCGACGGCGCCGGCCAGCCTACCCTCGAGGAGCTCGCCCGGGCGATCCGCGAATTCCGCGCTGCAGGCAAGAAGGTCGTGGCCTACGGCACGGAGCTCACGCAGGACCGTTACTACATAGCTGCCCAGGCGGATGAGATCTATCTCGATCCGCTCGGCTTCGTACTGCTCGACGGGTACGGCCGCTATCGCATGTTCTTCAAGCAAGTGCTCGACAAGATCGGTGTCGACATCAACGTCTTCCGCGTGGGCTCGTACAAGAGTGCCGTCGAGGCCTACACCCGGACCGACATGTCGCCCGAGGACAAGGAGGAGAGCCTCGCTTATCTCAACGCGCTGTGGAGCAGCTATCAGGGCTCGATGACCCGCGCGCGGAAGTTACCCGCGGATGCGATCGCGACTTACGTCAACACACTCTCCAAGACAGTGCCGGCTGCCGGTGGCAATGCCGCACAGGTCGCGCTGAAAGCAGGCCTGATCACCGGGATCAAGTCCCACCAGGAGGTCGAGCGTCGGCTGATCGACCTCGTGGGCCAGGACGAGCAGAACGGATCGTTCCAGGCCGTGCACGAGCAGGATTACGTGCGGATTGCGCACGCGCAGAAGAAGGTTCACGGCGACGGTAAGAAGCATGTTGGCGTGATCGTTGCCTCGGGCGAGATCCTGGATGGTGACCAGCCGCCCGGGACGATCGGTGGCGACTCGACTGCGCGGCTCATTCGGCAGGCGCGGTTGGATAAGGACATTCAGGCCGTGGTTTTGCGGGTGGATAGTCCGGGCGGCAGTGTGCTGGCATCGGAGCATATCTACCGGGAGTTGCTGGCCTTGCGTGCCTCGGGGAAGCCGGTTGTGGTGTCGATGGGCGATCTGGCGGCTTCGGGTGGGTATTACATCTCCGCTCCCGCTGATGAGATCTGGGCGAGTCCGGCGACGCTGACCGGCTCGATCGGCATCTTCGCGATCATTCCCACAATCGATAAGACGCTCGGGAAGGTCGGCGTTAATGTCGATGGTGTCGGAACGACTCCGCTTGCTTCGCAGATGCGCCTCGACCGGCCGCTGGGTGTGGAAGCGCGTGCTCTGATCCAGAGTGAAATCGAGCGCGGCTACGACGTGTTCCTGGAACGTGTGTCCACCGGGCGCAAGAAGACTCGCGAGCAGATCGATTCCATCGCGCAGGGGCGCGTGTGGGCTGGCGTGGATGCCAAGCGGTTGGGATTGGTGGATGGGCTGGGGTCGTTTGACGATGCGGCCAAGGCTGCTGCGCGGCATGCGAAGCTGACTGACTACGAGGTGGTCTTCATGGAGCCGGAGCTGTCGTGGGCTCAGGAGCTCGTGTTGCAGATGAAGACGCGGGCGGTGAAGGCGTTGGTGTCGGTGAGTTCTTCCACACCGAACCCGCTGGCCCAGATGGCGCAGCGGTTTGATCCGCTGACCCGTGAGGTGGAGCGGCTGAGCCGGTTTACTGAGCCTAACCGCGTCTACGCTTATTGCTTCTGTCGGGCGGAATAAGAAGCTTAAGAGGGGCGGGGTTGTACCGTCTGGTGGGGCGCCGTGAACTCAAAGTGCGTTCAGCCGGGCGGAAGAGAAAGGCACACGCCCGGCCGACCGCACTTTGAGTTCGCGCCGCCGTTCGGCAACGCCTGGCGCGACTGATTCTTAGACGATCTCCGTAGACGATCCGGAGACCCGCTGGGTAGTGCACGCCCGGTCGTGAGCGTCATGCGTTGTGTATTCCTGCACGGGCGGGTTGCCGCGCCACCCCCCGTGCGGGAATACACAACGCAGGGCGCGGTGAGTGAATTCGTCTAGCGGATCTTTCTCTTTGGCTTAGAGAGTAGCCCAGTCCAAGATCACCTTCCCCGACTTCCCCGACCCCATGGTCTCAAACCCCTCCAGGTAATCCTGGCTGGGGAAGTGATGGGTGATGATGGGCTCGAGGTTGAGGCCGCTCTGCAGCAGCGATGCCATCTTGTACCAGGTCTCAAACATCTCGCGGCCGTAGATGCCCTTCAAGGTCAGACCCTTGAAGATCACCTGGTTCCAGTCGATGGCCGTCTCGTCCGGTGGAATGCCGAGTATTGCGATGGAGCCACCGTGGTGCATGGTGCGCAGCATTTCCCGGAATGCCGCGGCGTTGCCTGACATCTCGAGGCCGATGTCAAAACCCTCCTGCATTCCCAGATCTTTCATCGTCTGATCGAGCGACTCGCGCTGTATGTTGATGGCGCGGCTTGCTCCCATCTTGCGGGCGAGATCGAGCCGATAGTCATTCACGTCGGTGACGACGACATGCCGGGCGCCGACGAAACGGGCAATGGAGGTCGCCATGATGCCGATCGGCCCGGCACCCGTGATGAGCACGTCCTCACCCACCATGCTGAATGCCAGCGCGGTGTGAGTTGCATTGCCAAACGGATCCAGAATGGATGCGACATCGTCATTGATGGAATCCGGCAGTTTGAATGTGTTCAAGCCAGGGATCGCCAGGTACTGCGCAAAAGCGCCCGGACGATTCACACCCACACCAACAGTGTTGCGGCACAGGTGCCGGCGGCCGGCACGGCAGTTACGGCAGTAACCGCAAGTGATGTGCCCCTCGCCTGACACACGATCGCCGATCGTGAGACCGCGGACCTCGGACCCCATTTCGACTATGCGGCCGCAATACTCGTGACCGACGGCCATGGGTACCGGGATGGTCTTCTGCGCCCAGGCATCCCACTTGTAGATGTGCATGTCGGTACCGCAGATCGCCGTCTTGGCGATCTCGATCAGCACATCGTTCGGGCCGACCTTGGGTTCCGGTACATCGTCCAGCCAGATGCCGGGAGTTGCCTGCTTTTTGACCAGTGCCTTCAAGAAATGACTCCAAGTTCCTTACCCACAGTCGTAAACGCTTCCAGCGCGCGGTCCAATTGCCCGCGCGTCAGCGCCGCCGACATCTGCGTACGGATCCGCGCTTGTCCCTTCGGGACCACCGGGAATGAGAAACCGATGACGTATATCCCGCGTTGCAACAGTTGTTCGGCCATCCGGCCGGCGAGGGCTGCGTCGCCCAGCATCACCGGGATGATGGGATGCTCGCCGGGTTTGAGATTGAAACCCGCTTTTTCAAGGCCTGCACGGAAATAGCGAGTGTTTTCGAACAGCTGCGCGCGCAACTCGGGTGAGTTTTCCAGCAGGTCGAGCACGCGCAGGCTGACGCCGGCAACAACCGGCGGGATGCTGTTCGAAAACAGGTAGGGTCGAGACCGGTTGCGCAGCCAGTCGACCACTTCCTTACGGGAGGATACAAATCCTCCGCTGGCGCCCCCCAGTGCCTTGCCCAGGGTACTCGTCAATATGTCTACGCGGCGCGCGACGCCGCAGTGTTCTGGCGTCCCGCGGCCGGTAGCCCCCATGAAGCCGGTCGAGTGTGAGTCGTCGACCATGACCAGCGCGTCGTAGCGGTCGGCAAGGTCACAGATCGCACGCAGATTCGCGATCGTCCCATCCATCGAAAACACACCGTCGGTGGCGATCAGCCGGGTTCGGGCAGACTGTGTCGCCTTGAGACAATTCTCGAGCTCGCCCATGTCGTTGTTGGCATAACGATGTCGCTGCGCCTTGCACAGCCGGACGCCATCGATGATGCTCGCGTGGTTGAGGGCGTCGGAGATGACTGCATCCTGCTCGTCCAGCAACGTTTCGAACAGGCCACCGTTGGCATCGAAGCACGAGGAGTAGAGGATGGTGTCCTCTGTTCCGAGGAACCGGCTCAACCCCTCCTCGAGCTGCTTATGGACGCTCTGGGTACCACAGATGAATCGTACCGAGGCCATGCCGTAGCCAAAGCGATCGATGGCACGGTGTGCTGCCTCGCGCATTGCGGCGTGATTCGCAAGCCCGAGATAGTTGTTCGCGCACAGATTGACGACATCGCGGTCGCCGGTTCTGACGAGGCCGCCTTGGGGGCCTGCAAGCACGCGCTCGCTCTTGTACAGACCCTGTTCCCTGAGCCCGGCGAGATCGGCTCGCAACCGTTCGATGAAAGCTGGATTCATGTGTTCAATTATACTCTGGCCCCAGCGGCGCACACGCGCCGCGGTATCGGCAATCAAAGAGATGGGCGAATTTTCCACCGAGACAGGACCAGGAGCTGCGAGGATCGACCGCTGGCTTTTCGGAGTCCGATTGTTCAAATCCCGCTCCCTGGCAGCAGACGCCGTGAGCGGCGGCAAGGTGCACATCAATGGAGAGCGTGTGAAGCCATCGCGCGGCGTGCAGCCCGGCGATACCGTAACCTTCACACGCGGAGCGGTAGTGTTCGAATGCACTGTGACCGCAATACCGGTGCGCAGGGGCCCGGCGAGCGAGGCTGCCAGATGTTATGACGAAACGCCGGCGAGCAAGGTACGTCGCGAGGAATTCGCCGTCCGCATGAAGGTCGCGGCAGGCCTGACGCCAAGGCCCGACGACCGCCCGGACAAGCACGACCGCAGGCTGCTCAGGCGCTTGCGCGGCCGTAACTGAGAGCGGTAAGCGCACGAGGCGACTTTCTGCCGTGAGAGGTTCCGTTATGTCGTTGAGTGTTTTTGACATTTTCAAAGTAGGAATCGGTCCATCGAGCTCACACACCATGGGCCCGATGCGTGCCGCGCGCGAGTTTGTGCTCGGTTTGAAGCGCGATGGCCTGCTTCAAGATACGAGCCAGATTGCCGTGCGGCTGTACGGCTCACTGGCGCTGACAGGTGTCGGTCACGGCACCGACCGTGCCGTCTTGGCCGGTCTCGAGGGCGCGGAACCGGAGACGGTCGATCCGGACGCCATCGAGCCGATCCTGCGGCGCGTCCGGAACGAGGGACGCATCAAGCTCCTGGGCGAGCACGAGATTGCGTTCGACGAGCCGATGCAACTTCTGTTCATGCGTCACGAGCGTTTGCCGCGGCATTCAAACGGAATGCGACTCACCGCGCTTGCGAATGACCTTCGGGTTCTGCGTGAGGAGGACTACTACTCCATCGGTGGAGGCTTCATCGTACGAGGTGATGAGTCTGAAGCAAGTGAGGTCAGCGCGCACGCCGCTCCGCCATATCCGTTCACATCGGGCGCCGAGTTATTGGCGAAATGCCGGGAACATGGGTTGGAACTCTACGAAGTCGTCTTGGCAAATGAGCGGACGTGGCGATCTGAGGAGGAGATACGTGCCGGCCTGTTGCATCTTTGGAAGGTGATGCAGGCTTGCGTGGAGCGCGGCTTTCGGCAAACAGGAGTTCTTCCGGGCGTATTGAAGGTACGCCGACGCGCGCCGAAAATGTACCGCGTTTTGACCGAGGGCAAAGGCGTATCGGCGCTTGAAGCCATGGATTGGGTGAACGCTTACGCGCTGGCCGTGAACGAGGAAAACGCTGCCGGTGGTCGTGTTGTCACTGCGCCGACCAATGGTGCCGCTGGAATCATCCCCGCGGTCATGCATTTCTACATGCGATTTGAACCCGGCGCGAACGAAGAGGGCATCATGCGTTTCCTGCTGACCGCTGCGGCGATGGGCATGCTCTACAAGCGTAATGCATCAATCTCGGGGGCCGAGATGGGTTGCATGGGTGAAGTTGGAGTTGCGTGCTCCATGGCTGCTGCGGGGCTCGTCGCGGCGCTTCACGGGACCAATGAGCAGATCGAAAACGCCGCCGAAATCGGTATGGAGCACAACCTCGGGTTGACGTGCGACCCAGTCGCCGGGCTGGTTCAGATCCCCTGCATCGAGCGCAACGCCATGGGCGCGGTCAAGGCTATCAACGCTGCGCGGCTGGCCATGCGCGGCGATGGCACCCACAAGGTGTCGCTGGACCAGGTGATTGCGACCATGCGTCAGACCGGGTTGGATATGCAGACCATCTACAAAGAGACCTCCCAGGGAGGCCTCGCGGTCAACGTTCCGGAGTGTTGAACCCGACGGCTAAGTCAGCGCACCCGGCCCGGACATTCCCATCTGGTCTGTATCGCAATATCGTGAGCGAGCAGGCCAACGGCTGCAGTCAATCAGCGCATCAAGCCCACAGCGCGAACAACCGTGCCGGCGGTGCCTCGCTCTGCGTATCCCGCAGGTTGCCAGGCTTCACATCCGCCCAGGTGCGTGCATCGAACGTGAGCGAGCACATGGCCGCGGTGGCCAGTTCTATGTGAGCGGCCGGCGCGAGGAGGTTGGCAAGCTCGGTAATGCCGGGGTTGTGACCAACAATCATCAGGTGAGGAATACGCGGACCGGTCGTCCGGATCACCCGCAGGATGTCTTCCGCCGGTGCCAGGTATAACCCCTCGTCAGTGCGTGTGCTTCTGGGCGGGAGCCCGAGCTCCTGGGCCACTATGTCCGCAGTTTGCTGAGCCCGGCGGGCGGAGCTGGTCAGCACTATTGTCGGAATGAGCTTCAGCTCGATGAGGCGGCGGGACATGGCCTCGGCTTCACTGGTACCGCGGCGATTGAGCGGCCGATCGAAATCGGAGATTTGCGGGTCCTTCCACTGTGCGTTTGCGTGCCGCATCAGCGTCAGGCGTTTCACACGGGGTTCTCCACCAGGATCCGGCCGTCTTCGACCTTCACCTTGAATGTCCGCAGCGGTTCATACGCCGGAGGCGTGAGCGCTTCTCCGGTCCGGACGCAGAAATGAGCCCCGTGCCGCGGGCAGATGATCTGACACGACTCGATCTCCGCACCCTCCAAAGGCTCGCCGTCATGCGTGCAACGGTCTTCTATGGCGTACAGCTCAGAGCCGCAGCGTACGACAAGCAGGGCAAGCCCGTCGATATCTGCAGAAAGCGATCCTGAGTCCTCGATGGCGTCTGCGCTGCCGATGTCCACCCAGTCGGAGCTCATGAAAGCAGGCGCAGCCTCACTCAAAACATCCCGGTCTGCAGGCGCGCGGCCTCGGACATCATGCTCTGGTTCCAGGGCGGATCGAAGGTCAGCTCCACGCGCGCGGAACTGACCGTCGGGATGCGCTGGACCTTGTCTTTGATATCCTCGACCAGGACCTCGCCCATGCCGCAGCCGGGCGCCGTCAGTGTCATGGTGACGTCAATGGTGCGCGTGCCGTCCGGATTCGCGGTCACGTTACAATCGTAGACGAGTCCGAGATCCACGATATTGATCGGGATCTCCGGATCGAAACAGGTCCGCATCTGCTCCCAGACCAGTTTCTTGACGTCATCTTCGGTCGCATTGGGGGGCAGCTCGGGTGCCTGGACGGCTTCCTTGCCGATCGCATCCGCGTTCTCGCCGGCGATCCGGAAGAGATTGCCTTCAATGTAAACCGTGAAGCTGCCGCCGAGGGCCTGGGTGACGTATCCCGCCTGGCCCGGTTTCAACTTCACTTCGACGCCGGCCGGCACAATGACCGCCGGGACTTCGCGATTGACGACGAATGGCTCGTTCTCGTGCGTTCGCATGGCTTACTCCGTCGAGACCGCCGCCGGCGTCTCGTTGCGCGCGCCCGCGCTCCGCTCGAGCGCAGCGTTCAACGTGTGCCAGCAGAGGCTCGCGCATTTGACACGGGCAGGGTACTCGCGAACTCCCGAGAGCGCGGCCAGCTTTCCCAGCGAGGAGTCGGCGACCGCATTCTGCTGGGTCAGCAGTGAATGGATCTTGCCAAACAAGGTGCCTATGTCCGCCTTGTCCTTGCCCTTGATCGCCTCCGTCATCAGCGAGGCTGAAGCCGTCGAGATGGCGCAACCCTTGCCCTCGAAGCGTATGTCCTCGACGCGATCACCGCTCATTCGCAGGAACACGGTCAGCCGGTCCCCGCACAACGGGTTATGGCCATCCGCGCGCGAATCCGCCGGCTCCAGCTTCCCGAAGTTACGTGGGCGCTTGTTGTGATCGAGGATCACGTCGCGATACAGTTCTTTCAAATCCATCAGCCAAACACCTCGCGGGCTTTTCCCAGGGCCGCCACGAGACTCCTGACATCTTGTTCGGTGTTGTAGACGCCGAACGAGGCGCGCGCCGTGGCGGGCAACCCGAGGAACGTCATGAGCGGCATGGCGCAGTGGTGACCGGTACGAACCGCTACACCCTCGTGATCGAGGATGGTGCCGAGATCGTGTGGGTGCACCCCATCGAGAGTGAATGAAACTATCGATGCCTTGTTGGCCGCGGTTCCGACGATCTGGATACCAGGAATCTTCTGGAGCTCTGCCGTCGCAAGCTCGACGAGGCGGTGCTCGTGTGCCGCTATCGCGTCGAGCCCCAGGCTTTCCACGTAGTCCATGGCCGCAGCAAGGCCAACCGCACCCGAGATGTTGGGTGTGCCAGCCTCGAACTTCGCGGGCAGGCCGTTGTAGGTCGTCTTCTCGAACGACACGGTCAAAATCATGTCGCCACCGCCTTGCCAGGGTGGCATCGACTCCAACAACTCTTCGCGGCCGTACAGTACGCCGATGCCCGTCGGTCCATAAAGCTTGTGCCCGGAGAACGCGTAGAAATCGCACCCCAGGGCGCGAACATCGACGTGAGCGTGCGGCACGGCCTGGGCTCCGTCGACGAGGACGACAGCGCCCTGCGCGTGCGCGGCATCCACGATTCGCTTCACGGGCAGAATGGAGCCCAGCGCATTCGATACATGGGCGATCGCAACGAGCTTTGTACGCGGCGACAGCAGCTTGACGTATTCGTCGAACAGCAGCTCGCCACGCTTGTTGATAGGCGCAACCTTCAGCGTGCAGCCCGTCTGTTCGCAAACCATCTGCCAGGGAACGATATTCGCGTGGTGTTCGAGCGCGGTCACAATGATCTCATCGCCCGCCTTGAACCGTGGGCGCGCAAAGGACTGCGCAACAAGATTGATCGCCTCCGTCGTACCACGCACGAAGATGATCTCTTTCGTCGATCGCGCGTTGATGTAACGCCGCACGCGCTCCCGGGCGCCTTCGAACGCCTCCGTAGCCGCTTGGCTGAGCGCGTGAACGCCGCGATGTATGTTGGCATGTGAGTGCGTTTCGTATTCCTCTACGGCGCGCAAGACTGCGACAGGCCGCTGCGAGGAGGCCCCGCTATCGAGGTATACGAGCGGCCGGCCATTCACCGTCCGATCGAGAATAGGGAAGTCCCTGCGGACACGCTCAACGTCGAGTATCGGACCGTGCACGGCCTGTGAGGCTGTTGCAGCCATTAAAGCAACTCCTTCAACGCGGCGGCCTCGTTCAACTGGCCCGCCAGACTCTGCTCGATCTGCCGCCGCAGCTCGGGCACTTCGATCTTGGCGACCACATCTTCAAGGAATGCCCACTTCAGCAGGCGTTGTGCCGTCTCGCGATCCAGTCCGCGCGACAGCAGGTAGAACAACATGTTGTCGTCCAGCTTGCCGGCGGTTGCGCCGTGATTGCAGCGGACATCGTCTGTATAGATCTCGAGCTGCGGACGGACATCGATCTCCGCATCGGCGCCGGCGAGCAATCCGCGCAGCGACTGTCGCGAATCGGTGCCATGTGCGCCCTTGCGAACGATGATCTTGCCATTGAATGCGACACGCGCACGGCCCGCGGAGATCCCGCGGAAGCTTTGCTCGGTGCGCGCGTTGGCTGCAATGTGCTCGACCAGCGCGAAAGTGTCGTGCACCTGGTTCTTGCCGCCGACCGATACGTTGAACAGGCCCACTTCCGAGCGCTCGCCTGCGAGTTGCACGTGCACGGTGGATCGTGCGGAGAGTGCTCCCAGGCTCGCGCTGTGCAATTGATACCTGGCATTCTCGGCCAGGCGGGCAGTCAACGTATCAAACCAGATCGCGCGCGCGCCAGTTTGCTGGACGCGATAGTGCTTGACTGATGCGTCACGCGCGACAGAGACATCCACGGCGCAATTGATGAAGCTCGCGTCGCTGCCAATGCTGACGTGCCGCTCAATCAACCCAACCTGTGCGCCCGCCCCAACATGGAAGCTGACACGTGGGTATGACGCGCCGGCCTTGCCTTCGGTGGCTGCCACGAAAACGAGCTCGACACAGGTCTGGCAGTCCGTCCCGGGCTCGACCAGGATCTGCGCGCCGTCGGTGGCAAAAGCCTCGTTCAGCAATGCGAAGCGCAGATCGGGTGTCGAGATGGGATTGGCTCGTGCCGCCGCCGCCTTCATTGACTTGACCAGAACGCCCGCATTCGGCGTCGGCGCCGAGAGGGCCGGCGCAAACACGCCATCGATGAATGTATAGCGGCAGTAGTGCGCGACCGGTGCGGGCAGATCCTGAGCCGTGACAGGCGCCTGCGGTTCACCCGTCGCTGGGGTGAATCGGACCTTTTCCAGAGGCCGCAGATTCACGTATTTCCAGTTTTCATCGCGCGATGTCGGAAGCCCACGTTCCGTGAGCGCCTGCATTGCGCGTTGCCGCTGCAGGTCACCGGACGCGTGAGCCGCGGCCGCAAAGTCCTCGGCGATGCGAGTTGCAAGTACAGCACTCATCAGGCTGCCCCGGGGTCCCCGCGAAATTGCGCATCTTGATTGGCGGTGCTAGCCGTCTTGTCGTGTAGAGCGTAATTTCGTGGGGTGGTCTCATCTTCGGTTACCCAATCGTAGCCACGCTTCTCCAGTTCCAAAGCGAGCGTGCGGTCGCCGCTGCGGGCGATTTTCCCGCGGACGAGCACATGGACGTGATCGGGTACCACGTAATCCAGCAGGCGCTGGTAGTGGGTGACGAGTACGACTGATTTTTCGGGTGAGCGCAGGGTGTTGACTCCGTTCGCAACCACCTTCAACGCATCGATATCCAGGCCCGAGTCCGTTTCATCGAGCACGGCGAGCCTGGGCTCGAGAACCAGCATCTGCAGGATCTCGTTGCGCTTCTTCTCGCCACCGGAGAATCCTTCATTGACGCCGCGGGACAGGAAGCTCTCGTCCATCTTCATGAGCTTCATCTTCTCGCGCACGAGATTGAGGAACTCGAACGCGTCGACTTCCGGCAGCCCGTGGTGCTTGCGCTGGGCATTCAGTGCGGCCTTCAACAAGTAGACATTGTTGACGCCGGGAATCTCGACCGGGTACTGGAACCCGAGAAACACGCCTTCATGAGCACGCTCTTCGGGTTCCAACGCGAGCAGATCGCGTCCGTCGTAGGTCACGGATCCTGCGGTGACCTCGTAGCCCGGACGTCCCGCCAGCACATGCGCCAGCGTGCTTTTGCCGGATCCGTTGGGTCCCATGATGGCATGGACCTCACCGGTCGGAATCTCCAGATCCAGGCCGTTGAGTACTTTGTTGTCGCCGACGGCGACGTGCAGATTTTCGATCTTGAGCATCAGCCCACCGCGCCTTCCAGGCTCACGGCGAGCAGGGCCTGCGCCTCCACCGCGAATTCCATGGGAAGCTCTTTGAACACCGACTTGCAGAAGCCGCTCACGATCATGTTGACCGCATCCTCGCGTGGGATTCCCCGCTGCAGGCAATAGAAGAGCTGGTCATCGCTGATGCGCGAGGTGCTGGCTTCATGCTCCACGGTGGCGGAGGGATTCTTCACCTCCACGTAGGGGAAGGTGTGTGCTCCGCACTTGCCACCCATCAACAGCGAGTCGCACTGGGTGAAATTGCGGGCGCCCGCGGCGCTCGGCAGTATCTTCACCAGTCCCCGATAGGTGTTCTCGCCGTGGCCGGCCGAGATTCCCTTGGCGACGATGGTGCTGCGCGTGTCGCGGCCGATGTGAA
>JAQGOF010000088.1 GCA_028293745.1 Gammaproteobacteria bacterium
CCGTAGGCTGCGGGATGAATGCCCGGGGCTCGACCGAGGTCATCGTGGCTTCCATCGGATTGTCCATTGGAGCACTCAACCAGAGCCTCTTTACCTCGATCGTCGCCATGGCCGTTGTCACGACTACCGCCATGCCGCCGATGCTCAAATGGTCATTGCAACGCTTGCCGCCGAGCCCGGAAGAAAAGGAGAGGATGGAGCGGGAGGAGCTCGAAGCGCAGGGCTTCCTCAAACACATCGAGCGCCTGCTCGTGGCGGTCGATGACAGTCCGAGCGGCAAACTGGCCTCACGCCTGGCTGGATTGCTTGCCGGCGTGCGCCGGATTCCAACCACGGTCGTGCATTTCGACCCGGCAACTCCCGATGACGATGCAGCCGCGGAACGGACTGAGGCGACTGTGAAAGCCGGCGCCGACGAGGCGCCCACGACCGCAACAGACAAGGTTGACATCACCACCCGCACCCAGAAAACCAACACGCTGGAAGCTGCAATCGCGGCTGAGACGAAGAAGGGTTACGGCCTTCTGGTCATCGGGCGCGAGCCTGCACTCACGGCTGACGGCTTCGATCCCCAGATGACCCGGAGCGTCGCTGCGTTCGGCGGCCCATTTGCAATAGCCATTGCCCGCCGAAGCGGCGAAGACGCGGCTGAACCACTCAATATCCTGGTACCCATCAGCGGAACGAGCACCTCACGGGAGGGCGCAGAATTAGCCATCGCGTTGGCGCAAGCATCCCAGGGTTCGGTAACGGCGCTGTACGTCAGCAATCCTTCCAGGCGGTCGCGGACCTGGCGCCAGCACTTCGGTACTGTGCTCGCGCCAGAACACAGCGCTGACGCCGCCACTCGGGAGATCGTCGAGCTGGGCGAGCATTACAACATCGAAGTGCGGGGGGTAATCCGCTCGGACCGTGCCACCGAGAAGGTCATCCTGAAGGAGATCGAGTCCGGCCGGCATTCGCTGCTGGTGATGGGCGTCAGTCCGCGGCCAGGCAGGCAATTGTTCCTCGGTGACGTGGCAGCCGAAGTGCTGCAGCGTGCAAAATGCTCCATCCTGTTGGTTTCGGGCGAACACCGGCTGGCTCCCACGCCCGGGAATCAGACCTCACAATAGCTGACTCAACAGCGTCCGTGCCGGGACCACCACTGGGTCGGTCCGCTCGAAGCAATCCATGGCTGAGAAAGGCGCGTCGAGGACCACCTGGAAAGCATGGCGCGCACGCGTGCAATCCTGGAAGTGCCTGAGAGCGGGACTCAACGCCTCATCGTTGCCAACCGCCACGAGGAACCACGGGCGGCGGTCGCGAAGCACCAGGAAATCAACTTCCCGCTTCACCTTGTCGCGCACGTAGCGCAGCTCGAACTGGCCGAGCCCCAGATCGGTCCAACCCTCCACCGCTTTCAACAGGTGGCAGGCGACGAGTGTCCGCCCACGGCCTGAGGGCTCGGTGACACCGGACCAGTCCCGCAGGAACCATTTCGGTTCCTTGCGAAGCGCCTTCGGTACGCGCGCGAACCAGGGGCGTACGCAAAAGCCGTATTGAAGTCCAACCAGCAGATCCATCCACCGCCGGATGGTATCGACAGTGACACCCAGCTCGCGGCTCAAGTCAGAATAGACCAGGTGCGTCGCGGAGCGCTGCGCCAGCAGCAGCGCCAGCATCTGTACGATGGCAGGATCCCGCACCGATGCGAATCTGAGCAGGTCGGTCTCGAGCAACTCCTGCTGGCGCCTGGCGTGCCAGCGGCGCGTAAAGCGCGGATCGCGCTTTGCGAACGGCTCGGGAAAACCTCCGTGCTCCAACAGCGCGGCCCAATCCGCGTCAGTGATGCCGGCCGGTGCCTTTACGGCAGAATCTGGCGCGACAGTGCCGGCGCATTCACCAACACTCCACGGATGGATGCGCAAAACATGGGAGCTGCCCGGCAGGCCATTCCCGGGTCCGCGTGGTGCATCGAGTGTAGTTACTACGAGGCGCAACCGGGCTCCATAGCGACTGCTGAAGCTGCGAAGCAAGCCTTTCCAGTTGCGATGCCCATGCAGGTTGTCGATGACGATCGTCGCTTCCCGCTCGCGTGACCGGTCCAACCCGAGATGTTTGATGATGGCCTCGGGCCCCTTCAGGATCACGAGCCGGCCGGCGATGTTGTTCCAATCGAGAAATTTCGGTGAGACCGCGCTGCACACCGCCGTCTTGCCGACCTGGCGCGGACCGCCGACGATGATCGTCCGCGCGCGCGCCAGCTGCTCGCGCAGAATCTGATCGTGATACCGGGCCTGTTTGGCCATGCCCATCCCGTCCCGTCGCCCTCCAGCCTCAGGACCATTTTACGATTGATCGGAAAATGGTCCAAGACGGCGCCTTGATCGATGCCGCGATGCCCGCCGCAGGCGCGGCTCCAACGCAACACATTGCCGCGCCGCTGAATCACCGGCGCTGCGAAGACTCCGGGCCGATGTATGTCCCAGCGGGTTGGAGAAAATCCAACGCATGGCCCGACGCGCTGCAATGTCACAACGCATCAACGCTGCCGGGCGAACCCAACTTGCTAACAACACATTGATATTAAAGGAGATATTTCAATGACAGCGATGGTCAGAATTGCGACGTATACGTTCGCCGTGCAGCGAGCGAATCCAGCCCAGGCAACTATTTGCCCCGGACCGGTGTGAGCCATGGCGCGTCCGCGACAATTTAAAACATCGAAGGTTCATTCAACGAGGGGTATACAAGCGTCGCTTCTGGCATACTTTGCGCCGATCGCCAACGTCCGTCTCGTCCTTAAGTGCTTCATGCATTGTGGATCATCAGCCGAACCGAAAGCGATCAGGTGACAGGATCTACGGTTCTTTGGGCTCGTGAGACACACTCTCCCTGACCTGACTGGTGTTCCTGCCGTGTGAAGTGGCCAGGGCAGTCAACCTTTTAAGCTGACCCGACCGCTTCGAGTTGTTTGGAGAGTGACTAAATTTATGGCCAAAATCTATGTAGGCAATCTGCCTTTCAGCGCCAGCGAGGCGGACGTTCGCACGTTGTTCGCGCAGCACGGGACTGTCGAGTCCGTGTCCCTGCCGACCGATCGTGAGACCGGCCGCCCCCGCGGATTCGGGTTCGTCGAGATGAGCCAGGCCGATGCGGCCCGGGCCATCCAGAGCCTGAACGGCCACGACATGGGTGGTCGTCAGCTGCGCGTCAACGAGGCTCAGGACAAGCCCCGCACCGGTGGCGGCGGCGGCGGACGTCCGGGTGGCGGTGGCGGTGGCGGCTTCCGCGGCGGTAACAGCGGCGGCGGCGGCGGCGGCGGTCGCGACCGCTGGTAAGTTGCTTTCATCGATCTTCAGTGATCGAAGGCCCGGCGCAAGCCGGGCCTTTTTTATGGCCGGGACCGGGGCCACGCTTGGCTCCTTTGCCATCCCCCATACCGGCAATGCCAATGACAAATGCGTTAGCTAATATACGCAGCCTACTTTCTGCAGCCCCCGCCTCCTCAAGCCATGAACAGTTCTTTGCGCGATCAGCTGCTCGCCGCCGGCCTCGTCTCTGAGAAGCAGGCGCGCCAGGCAGCGCAACAGGAACAGCAGCGGCAGTTCCGCGACCGGTCCCGGCCGACTCCCGATCAGCAGCCCGGCTCGAAGCCCGGCCAGCATAAGTCGAACCAGGGCCAGAACAAGGGCGCTCCCAACAAGGGCCGCGCGCAGCAGCCGGCGCCCTCACAAGCGCAACACGCGCAAGCAGCCAAGGTCGCGCGTGACCAGGAGCTGAACCGCCGGCGCGAGGACAAGGCTCAGCGCCGGGCGCGCATCGCCCAGATCGAGCAGATCATCGAGCAGAACCGCGTTCCCCGGCTCGAAACCGAGGACTTCTACAGCTTCATTGATGGAAAGAAGATTCGCCGCATGTCGGTCGATACCCCGCGGCGTGAGCAGCTGACACGAGGTGAGCTGGTGATCGTCCGCTACAGAGGGCACTACGCTGTGGTCCCGGCGGCGATCGCGGAGCGCATCCGCGAACGCGACCCGAACATGGTCGTTCCGCTAGTGCAGCCTAAAGCGAGCTCCGAACCGGACGATGCCTACAAGGACTTCGTGGTTCCGGACGATCTGATGTGGTGATCCTGGGTAGCCTGTCGCAGGCTACCCGGCCTGTCGGCAGGCTACTACTGCCCTGTCCGCAGGCTCTTGACGCGGGAAACCGCGTACGCGATCACCATTCCGAACAGGAACACGTGGGAACACAACTCGCCAATCACGTTGCCCACTTTCATCGGGGACGGCTTGATCGCCGATAGCGGTACGACGATGAAGTGCATCGCGAGAAACATCAGAACGCCGAAGATTGCGCCTGAGATGGCCACCCGGCGCGTCAGGAATGAGAAGCGCAGGCTGACCAGGTAGTAGATCGCGGCCGCGCACACACTGATGAAGAAATGGAAAAAAGCGCCGAGGGCCGCGCTTGCAAGCCCCATCTGGAACGACCCCCGGCCCAGGACCCCACTGGCGATGCCTTGCAGAATCCGCAGCGGGGCTGCCCCGTGTTGTCCATAGAACACGAAGGCAAATGTCAGATCGAGGGCACCCGCAATCAGTCCACCGGCCAGCACCAGGCCGAGGCCGCGGGCGGCCCGGCTGGACGGCTGCACCGTGGAATTTTGAATCGTGTCAGTCGTCTGCATCTGCCATACCCTAGTCGAGGTCATTCCTACGCTGCAGGGCCACTTCACGGTAAAAGTGGCGCCTCGTTTGCGCCAGTGCTGCAATTTCCCATGAGGTTTCGATGATGTATCTCGCTGCTCCCGACCGCTACGAATCACTTCCCTACGCCCGTTGCGGCCGCAGCGGCCTGCAACTGCCGCGAATTTCCCTGGGCCTCTGGCAGAACTTCGGCGGCAGCGCGCCGTTCGAGAACGCGCGGGAAATGGTGCTTAAGTCCTTCGATCGGGGCATCACCCACTTCGACCTTGCCAACAATTACGGTCCGCCGCCCGGCTCCGCGGAAGAGAATTTCGGCCGCATCATGGCCACGGACCTGGGTGCGTACCGCGACGAGCTGGTCATCTCCACCAAGGCGGGCTACCTCATGTGGCCTGGCCCCTACGGCGAATGGGGCTCGCGCAAGTACCTGCTGGCCAGCCTCGATCAGAGCCTGAAGCGCATGGGCCTGGACTACGTCGATATCTTCTATTCCCATCGCTACGACCCGAATACGCCGCTCGAGGAGACTATGGGCGCGCTCGAGACCGCCGTGCGCCGCGGCAAGGCGCTGTATGTTGGAATCTCCTCCTACGGTCCGCAGAAGACTCGCGAGGCCGTCGCCATCCTGCGCGAGATGAAGGTTCCCATTGTGATCCACCAACCCTCGTACTCCATGCTCAACCGCTGGGTGGAGAAGGAATTGTTGGGGGTGCTCGAGCAAGAGGGGCTGGGGTGTATCGCCTTCTCGCCCCTGGCGCAAGGTCTGCTCACCAACAAGTATCTCAAGGGCGTTCCGGATGCTTCGCGGGCGGCGCAGAACGGCTCCTTCAACAAGACCATCCTGACCGAGAAAAACCTGGCGAACGTGCGCGCGCTGAATGAGCTTGCACAGCGCCGCGGCCAGAGCCTCGCGCAGATGGCCATCGCCTGGGTGCTCAGAAAGCCCGCGGTGACCAGTGCATTGATCGGCGCCAGCCACTGGGCGCAGATCGAGGACAGCCTCGGGGCACTGCGCAACCTGCAGTTCAGCCAGAGCGAGCTCGACGAGATCGACTCACATGCCAATGACGGCGGCTTGAACATCTGGGCGGCATCCAGCCAGTCGGGCTGAAGAGCGGCTCTCGCAACAGCATGCTCAACTTCACCGATGTCACCATACGACGCGGACCTCGTGTTCTGTTCTCCGGCGCCAGCTTCGGACTGTTCCGGGGCGAGAAAGTTGGAATCACAGGCGAGAACGGCAGTGGTAAATCGAGTCTGCTGGCGCTCGTTCGCGGCGAGCTGCAAGCCGACGCCGGCACCTTCGAGATGCCATCGAATCTCGCCATTGCGCATGTGTCGCAGGAGCTCCTCGCGACCGCACAGCCTGCGCTCGAGTTCGTCCTAGACGGCGACGCCGAGCTGCGCGCAATCGAGACATCCATTGCGGAGGCGGAATCACGCGATGACGGTCTGAAACTCGGTGAGCTGCATGGACGGTATGCTGCCGTGGGTGGCTATGACGCGCGCAGTCGCGCGGGACGTCTCATGCACGGTCTCGGTTTCACCACTGCCGATGAGTCCCGGCCGGTGAGCTCTTTTTCCGGCGGCTGGCGAGTGCGGCTCAACGTCGCACAGGCATTGATGAGCCGTTCGGACCTGCTGCTGCTCGATGAGCCCACCAACCACCTCGACCTCGATGCCATCCTGTGGCTGGAAAGCTGGCTGCGCGAGTATCCCGGCACGCTGCTGCTCATTGCGCACGACCGCGAATTCCTGGACCGGATCGTCAACCGGATAGTCAACATCGAGCATGCCAGGGCGCGCGCCTACCGTGGCAACTATTCCGGCTTCGAAGACCAGCGTGCCTCCGAGCTGGCTGAGCAATCAGCGCTCTATACGCGGCAACAGCGCGAAATCAAACACATGGAATCGTTCGTCGAGCGCTTCCGCGCCCAGGCAACCAAGGCCCGGCAGGCTCAAAGCCGCCTGAAGGCGCTGGAACGCATGCAGCGCATCGCGCCCGCTCACGTGGATTCGCCGTTCGAGTTCTCATTTGCTCAGCCATCCAAGCTGCCCCGCCCGCTGCTGGCGCTGGAAAACCAGTCCGCGGGTTACAACGGGCAGGCGATTCTCGAGCGCGTCAACCTGACATTGGCGCCGGGCGCCCGAATCGCGATCCTGGGCCGTAACGGCGCCGGCAAGTCAACCTACATGAAGCTGCTCGCCGGGGAGCTTCCCGCGTTGGCAGGCACACGCACCGAAGCGCGCGACCTGAGCATCGGTTACTTTGCGCAACATCAGCTCGAACAGCTGAATGTCAAGGAATCTCCGCTCGGCAACCTGCGGCGCGTGGGAGCGGAGCTCGCAGCCCGGGCGACAGAGCAGCAGTTGCGCGATTTCCTCGGCGGATTCGGGTTCCGTGGCGACCGCGTGTTTGAGCCTGTCGCACCTTTCTCGGGTGGTGAGAAGGCCCGCCTGGTGCTTGCGCTGACCGCCTACCTGCGGCCCAACCTGCTGTTGCTCGATGAGCCCACCAACCACCTGGACCTCGAAATGCGCCAGGCACTGGCGGTGGCCTTGCAGGATTACGAGGGCGCGGTGGTGTTGGTTTCGCACGATCGCCATCTGCTGCGCACGGTTGCTGATGAGTTCGTCGTCGTGCACCAGGGCCGGGCAACACCCTTCGATGGTGATCTCGAGGACTACGCGAAGTGGTTGGACGAGACATCAAAGGAAAGCCCGGCGCCCGCGTCACAACAACCGTCGGAGGCTCCCGAGTCTCGCAAGCAGCGCAAGCGGGAAGAAGCGCAGCGCCGCAACCGGCTTACACCATTGAAGGCGAAGATAGCTCAATATGATGGCGAGCTTTCCCGTCTGGCAGACAGATCCGCCGCACTCCAGGCACAGTTGGCGGCGGCCGACATCTACGCTGCCTCATCGAAAGACCGCCTGAAAGAGCTTCTGGCGCAGCAGGCTCAGCTGGCGCGTGAGACGCAGAGCGTCGAGACAGCGTGGCTCGAAGCCTCGGAAGAGCTCGAGGAGCAAAGCCGGGAGATCGGTTGATGGGTGCGCCATGAGCGCCACCTATATCCCAACCTGGGACCCGATGTACGGGCGAGGCGACGTCGTCGTTCCTCTCATACACCTCGCGTTGGCTGTCGGGGTCACCATTCATGTGCTGCTGACCAAACGCGAGGCGGGGTCGAGTGTTTCCTGGATCGGCCTCGCATGGCTCGCACCTATTCTCGGCAGCGTGCTTTACCTGTTATTGGGCATCAACAGAGTACGGCGGCGCGCTTTGAACCTTCGCCGCCCGCGCCCAGCCGCCCGGATCGCGAAGTCGGCACGAGAGTCGAAGCGCGATGACCACCTGGCGCCACTCGAACGAGCCGGGCAACGCATCACCGGGCGACCAGCCGAGGACGGAAATGACATCCGCATACTGCGAAACGGTGACAACGCCTATCCGCAAATGCTATCCGCCATCGAAGCGGCCCGACACGGCATTGCACTGTCGAGCTACATCTTTCGCGCCGATGCTGCCGGGAACGAATTCATAGAAGCGCTCATCCGGGCAAAGCAGCGCGGCGTCGAGGTTCGGGTGCTCATCGACGGCTACGGCGGAGGATACTTCACGTCGTTCACTTATCGCCGCCTGCGTCGCGCAGGTGTTCCCGCTGCACGGTTCCTCCACTCGCCCCTTCCCTGGCGGATGCCGTTCCTCAATTTGCGCAGTCACAAGAAAATTCTCGGCATCGACGGCCGGGTCGTATTTACCGGCGGACTCAACATCGGCGCGGAGAACCTGATACAGCGTCACCCGCGCCATCCGGTAATCGACACTCATTTCAGGTTCGAAGGTCCCGTCGTCGCACAACTGATCGAAGTCTTTGCGGCTGACTGGCTGTTCGCAACCGCAGAGCGCCTGTCGGGCGATCTATGGTTTCCGCCGCTCACCCCCGTCGGCGACAGCACCGCCCGCGTCGTGACTTCGGGTCCGGACAATGACCTGGAAAAGATCGAGTTCGTGATTCTGGAAGCGCTCGGCTGCGCGCGAGCTTCGGTCAGGATCATGACGCCCTACTTCCTGCCGGACGAGCGGATCATCACAGCGCTCTCACTGGCGGCCTACCGGGGCGTAGAAGTTGACCTGGTCCTGCCCGAGCACAGCAATCATCCGACCGTTGACTGGGGCTCACGGGTACAGATGGCCCCGTTGCTGACAGCCGGCTGCCGCATCTGGACTTACCCGGCCCCTTTCAATCACTCGAAGCTGATGAGCGTCGACGGCCTCTGGGCGCTGGTTGGCAGTGCCAACTGGGATGTGCGCAGTTTCCGGCTCAACTTCGAGCTGGACCTGGAGATCTACCATTCCGGCGTCGTCCGGCAGGTCGACGAGCTCATCACCGCACACCAGGGCACGCGGATCAGCGCGAGCGAGCTCAGCAGCCGCCCCCTTCCGTTGCGCCTCAGAGACGGCGCTGCGCGGCTGCTGGTGCCTTACTTGTAAGCCTTCCAGGCCTGATCGATCAGGTAGGCATGGATGTTCTCGACATCGTGCTCCGTGAGCACGTCGTCGAACGATTCCATACCAGTCGGCGCCACGGCACCGCGCAGCACGATGTCCTTGAACATTGCATGCAGGCCCGGAGAAAGATTGCGCAGGTCAGGCGTCACACTTGCCCCGAGCACGTGACAGCGTGAGCACTCCTGGACGAACTTGACCTCGCCAACGCGGATGCTTTCGTTGGTCGCAGTCTGTTCCGGCGGTTTTTCCAGCGGCGCAAGTGCGCGTGGCGCCGGAGCAGGTACAGCGGGACCGCCCAATTTGAATGCGATGATGCGATTGACGTTCTGATACTTGGACGCTGCGCTGCTCGGGGGAATGGTGCCCACGGTGATCGCGGCTCCGCCGTAGCCCGCTTGCACGGCAACGAACTGCTCGCCCTTCACCGTATAAGTAGTCGGCGCCGCCATGATGTGGCTGCCGGTCGGAACAGTCTTGAGTACCTTGCCCGAGTCGGCCGCGTAAACCCACAGCTCGCCGTTGCCGCGTCCCTGGAACACGAGGTTGCCCGCTGTGCTCGTCACACCACCATCGTAACCGCGTATGCCGGAAGACGTCTCATGCTCCCACACGGTTTTCCTGGCCACAGGATCCCACGCGCGGATGAGCTCGCGCACCAACTTCTCCTTGCGGGTGGCGGCCATGGATTTCACATCCGGCAGCGGTCCAAACAGGGAGCGCAGATCATTCGGATCGTAACTGTCGTCCGGCATGATTCCGTTGGCGGTGAAAAATCCGTCAATGTATTTCACCGCGCCGCCATTGCGGGCCATGTCCACCCAGATGTTGGGCACGTCGAGCACGGGGATATACACCAGGTGCGTCGCAAGACTATAGGACATCGGATTCCACGTGTGCCCACCTGCCCACGACGGATATACGTTGCTCGGTTTCTTGAACCAGTCACCCTGCCCGGTCAGGATGGGCTTGCCGGTTTTCGGATCGACGCCAGATGCCCAATTGACATAGGTGTAGCTCGCGGCCGAGAGCAACTCGCCCGACTTGCGGTCCAATATGTAGAAAAAGCCGTTCTTACAGGCCTGCATGAGCGTCTGGCGGGGCTGACCATCGATCACCATGTCAGCCATGACGAGCTTCTGCACCGAGTCGAAGTCCCAGTGATCGTGTGGGGTCGTCTGGTAGTGCCACGCAAGCCGACCGGAATCGGCATGCACCGCGAGAATCGAAGCGGTGTAGAGCTCGTCGAGATTGGAGGGACCCACTTGTCGCGGATCGTAGGGAGCTGCGTTGCCCGTACCGAAGTAAACGAGGTCGAGCGCGGGATCGTATGCAAATCCGTCCCAGGCGGTTCCTCCTAACTTGTATTCCGGATCCCGAGGTGAATCCCACGTTCGGTCAGCTGCGGCAATCTCCGGACTTTCGTACGCGTGTCCGGGTACCGGCGGCACGGTGAACGTGCGCCACTTGAAGGCCCCCGTGGCAAGGTCATACGCAGAGACATATCCACGCACACCGCCGCGACCCATGTCAGAGCCGCCGTTCCCTATCACAACGACGCTTCCCGCTATCTGCGGCGCCCCTGTGCTCGAGTACGGCATCGCATGATCGATGATCGTGTCCGCATCCCAGACTTTCCGGCCCGTCGCCGCATCGAGCGCATGAAGGCGCCCATCGACAGAGGCGACATACACTCTTCCTTTCCAGACGGCGACGCCACGATTGACGAGATCACAACAGGGGTGCCTGGCAGCGAGGTGGGTTGCCTGTGGGTCGTAACGCCAGATCTCCTTTCCCGTGGCTGCGTCAACTGCATACACGTAGCCCCAGGTGCCGGACGTATACATCACGCCGTCGACGACAATCGGCGTCGCCTCCTGGCCCCGGTAGGTGCCGAGATCGTACTGCCACGCAAATCCGAGCTTGCCGACATTCTTGCTGTTGATCCGAGTCAACGGCGAGTAGTAGGTACCCTCCTGGTCGCGTCCGGTGGCGAACCAGTTGCCCGGCTCAGCCGCGGCCCCCTTCATCCGTTCGGCGTCAACAAATCCTGGTGGGCGCGCCATGCCGGCCGACGCCAGCAAAGTCATGCACACGACCGCGCCCAGTCTTCGCATCACGTTCGTACCTGCAATCCCGCCGGAATCAAAAACTTGCCCAGGAACTCGAACACCCCGTGCGCGAACCACGCCATCAAGGCGGCCGGAATCGCACCCGTCAGAATGGTCGGTACATCGTTCAGCGAAAGCCCGGATACGATCGGCGCGCCATAACCCCCTGCCCCGACGAGCGCTGCGAGTGTTGCGGTTCCGATGCTGACGATGGTCGCTGTTTTGACACCGGCCAACAACATCGGACTGGCCAGCGGCAGCACTATACGGAACAGAATCTGGCGGCGGGTCAGTCCGAACGCCCGAGCGTTCTCCAGGTGCCGGGGATTGATGGAGCGAATACCCGTAAAAGTATTCAGGACGACAGGCAGCAGGCTGTACAGGCACAATGCCACGAGCGCAGGCTTCGTCCCAACGCCAAACAGTGGAATCAGGAAGCACAACAGGGCGAGTGACGGCACCGTCTGGATCATGGCGCTCAGGAGCAGAATGGCCTGCCCGGCCGCGCGAAACCGCACCGCGGCAATGCCCAGCGGCACGCCGATGACGATCGAGAACACCAGCGAGATTGCAACCAGCGACAGATGCTCGAGCGTCCGGCGCGCGATCCCTCCACCAAGGCTGTCCGACACGCGCGCCTGTGCGCCCCGGAAATCCGCAGCAATCTGGGCGAGGCTCTTCTTTTCTATGTCAGCCTTGGCATTCATGTCGAGCATCGTGTTCTCATCGATGGTGCCTTCGAGGCGGCGCAACGCCTCCCACTGCGCGGGATATCGGTCCACGAACGCTTTGCGCGCCACCCATACCGCCTGGTAGACCGGGAAATAATTGAGGTCATCCCGCAGCACGCGCAGGTTGAATTTGCGGATCTTCGCATCCGTCGAATAGACATCGATCACATCCACCGCATTCTGATCGATGGCCTGGTAAGTCAGGCTGTGCTCCATGCGATTGACGTTTTTCTGATTGAGCTCGAGATGGTACTTCGCGGCGAGCCCCGGATAGCCATCGGCCCGGTCCATGAACTCGTAGCTGAACGCCGCCCGCAAGGTGGATTTCAACCTGGCGAGGTCGCTCACGGTCCTCAGATCGTTGTCTTGCGCGAACTTCTCGCGCACCGCAAGGGCGTACGTATTGTTGAATCCCAGCGGGTTTGACATGACCAGGCCCAACTTCAGGAGCGCCGCCTGGATCTGTTCCTGGGACTTCAGTTGCGGGTTCTTGATGATGGCTTCAGTCAGCGTCCCCGTGTAGTCCGCGTAGACATCGATCGCACCGGTGGTCAGCGACTGGAACAGAATTCCCGTGCTGCCCATCCCGAGCTTGCGGGTGACCGGCACAGGCGGTGAGGAGGCTTCGATTGTCTGCGCCGCAAGCTCGCCGAGCACATACCCTTCAGTGAATATCTTGGAGCCCACCACGATGGTTTGGGCCGAATGCGCGTTTTGACATCCGATCGCGCACAGCAGCGTTGCAAGGCACAGGATCCGGGCAGTACTCACCTTCATGCCACTGCTCCAACGTCAGGTAACGTGCGCTGAGCGTTGATGAACAAACTGACAAACGGGTCGGCCGGCTCGAGCAGCAGCTGGCGATAGGTGCCCGTCTGAATGACGCGCCCCTCGTGCAGCAGGGTAATGCACTCGGCGAGAAACACAGCCTCGCCAAGATCGTGAGTCACGAGCAGCACCGTCTTTCCCAGGCGTTGAAAGATCGACTTCAGCTCCTGTTGCAGGCTGCTGCGGATCAGAGGATCCAGCGCCGCCATCGGCTCATCGAGCAGCATCACGGGCGGATCCATCATTGCGGCGCGCATGATGGCCACGCGCTGTTTCTGCCCGCCACTCATCTCATGGGGAAAGCGCTCCAGGATGGCCGGGTCCAGATCAACGAGGGCGCGCAGCTCCTCGACCCGGCTTGCGATCCTCGCGGCCGGCCAGTTCCGCAATCCGGGAACCAGCGCCACGTTCTGCCGGCCGCTGATGTGGGGAAACAGCCCGCCATCCTGCGGAACGTACCCGATCCGGTCGGCCCACTCGGTCGGTGTGAATGACAGCAGCGCCTGGTCATTGATCTTGACGTAGCCCTTGTCGAAGGGGATCAGTCCCAGCGTCAGGCGCAACAGCGTCGTCTTTCCCGAGCCGCTCGAACCGATGAGCGCATGCGTGACGCCGTGCGGGACCGACAGGCTCACATCCGACAGAACGGTCCTGCCCTCGAAGGACTTATAGATGTGTTCCAGCTTGAGCATTTGACGGGGGCGCCTAGCCCTGTGCGGTTCTGTCGGACGAGACGTGAGGTTGGTAAAATGAGCACACAGCTGCCCCATACCTTGCGAAGGACGACGAGTTGAAGTGTAACGCATCCAGGCCCTTTTCAGTCCCACCCGCGGGGCAATGAAGTGGCACTCGGGCGGCGAGCGTTTCTCAAGCTGTCGGGCGCTGCTGCGATCGGGCCGTGCCTCGAGCCGCTCGCGGACGCTGCGCCACCAGTAGTACCGCAGACTGATCCAACCCACGTTCTGCGGATCCGCAAGGCGCGCGTTGAATTGGCTCCTGGCCGCCTCATCACGACGCTGACTTACGACGGGCGGCTTCCGGGTCCGCTGCTGAGAGCGACTGTTGGACAGTCCATGCGGGTTGATGTCCACAACGAGACCGACTCGGCGGAGCGGATCTATTGGCACGGGCAAGGCAGCGCCCTGGACGCGGCCGCGTGCGTTCCCGCTCACTCCATGCGCCGCATGGAACTCACGCCGACCCGCCCTGGACTGTATTTCTATCACTCGCATGTGATTGCGGCCGCGAATCTCGACGCCGGTCTGTACAGTGGACAAGCCGGTGGGCTACTGGTCGAGGGCGAAAGCAGGCCCACCCATTTCGATCGCGAATGGGTCGTCGTACTCAAAGAGTGCGAACCGTTCATACGCCGCACGCGGCGGGGCTGCGAAATCGGCTACCGCTCGGTCACCCTCAACGGGCGCATGCCCGGCCATGGCGTCCCCACGCGAATCAACTCCGGTGAGCGCGTGTTACTGCACCTGTTGAACGCCAGCGCAACAGAGCCGCACAGCCTTGCGCTCCCCGGCCACTCATTTGAAGTGATCGCGCTGGATGGCAATCCTGTGCCCTCACCTACGAGGGTTACCACGCTGCAGGTGAGCCCGGCAGAGCGGATCTCGGCCATTATCGAGGCGCCGGCGGGTCTGCACGCACCGGCTGAGTGGATCGTGCGCGACGCGGGCACTGCAGGCTGGGATTACACTCGCGTCGGCGTCGGCGTCGGGTTCGGCGTCGGCTCCGGGTTCGGCTCCGACTCCGGCAGGACTGGGAAACCCGATGCCATCCTCGACATGGTGTTGACTCGACATGATGCAGCGCGCAGCGGCTTCAACAGTTGGTCCATCAACGGCGCGAGCTTCTCGGCGACCGACCCGCGCCCCCTGTTCCACGTGCGCTGCGGGCTGCGCTACCGGCTGCGGATCCGCAACACCAGTGACGAGATCCTCCCGTTGCATTTGCAACGCCATCGGCTGGAGATCGTGCAAGTGGCCGGCACACCGACCGCCGGAGTTCTCAAAGACGTGGTGACTGTCGATCCTCATCAGCAACTGGAAGTTGACTTCGTCGCAGACAGCGGAGGGCCCGCCCTCTTCTACTGCACGAGACAGCTGCACCGGGACTTTGGCCTCATGGCGCTCATCGAGTTGACTTGAAGACCACCCCGTCCTTCATCACAAACTCCACCTTCTCGAGCACGCGAATGTCCTCGAGCGGGTTGCCCGACACCGCTACCAGGTCCGCGAATGCGCCTGGCGCGACGACGCCCAGCTCGCCCCGCTTGCCGAGCAGTTCCGCCGCCCGCGAGGTTGCTGACTGAATCGCCTGCATCGGTGTCATGCCGAATTCCACTTCGCGCGCAAACTCCTGCGCAATCGGATCCGTCCACACAAAGCCACCCACGTCCGTGCCGAACGCAATCTTCACGCCGGCATGCAGCGCCTTCTGAAACGAAACTCCGTGGAGGGCCACCCGCTTGCGATCGCGCATGCCCGACTCAGTGTCTGGCGGATCTGGGTCGTAGTAGTACACCGCGAGCGTTGGGACATACCACGTACCTTGTTTGATCATCTGGGCGATCTGGGCATCCGAAAGCTCCAGACCGTGCTCGATCGAGTCACAGCCGCCGTCCAGCGCACGCTGCAGGCCCAGGCCATTGTAGGCATGACAAGCTACCTTTTTGCGCCAACCGTGTGCTTCGTCCACGATCGCTTTGAGCTCTTCCAGCGTCAACGTAGGTTGCGAGACAAGGTCGCCCCGCTCGTCCACCCACGAGCGATGTGTCATGTAGACCTTGACCCAATCGGCACCGTTGTCGAGCTGCTCGCGAGCCGCTTTGCGCGCCTCGACAGGCCCGTCGATCAACTGTGCGCCCTTGGGGACCGTGATCTCCGGAGCGTAATTCTCCAGCGGGTAACCTCCAGTCGAAGAAATCGCACGGGTCACAACGAACATGCGGGGTCCCGGTATGTAACCTTCGTTGATGGCCTTCTTGATACCGACGTCGCCGTATCCTGCACCTTCGGTCTCGACGTCCCGGATCGTCGTGAAACCCTGTTCCAGTGCACGCCTCGCAGCGACCGTGGCGCGCGCCACCCTGAAGGATGCCGGGAACTTCAATAGCTGCACGTCGTACCCGCCGGCGGCAGGCACCTCTCCCTGTAGAAAGATGTGCGTGTGTGTATCGATGAGCCCGGGAAGAACGGTGGCACTACCAAGGTCGATGAGGTGCACGCCCTGCGGCAGCGGATGCGAGCCCGCCGGACTGACTTCGACTATGCGGTTCCCGTGGATGACGATGTCCTGGTTGCGCCGGGCTTGCGCACTTGCGCCGTCGATGAGCACCTGGGCCCGAACGACCGTGATGGGCTCATCCGCCACGCAGAGACGCGAAACGCACAAAACGATCGAGCCCAGGCACATTGCGAGCCGCCATGTTCCAGCCGGCATAGGCACTCCCCCGTGTTTCAGCTCATCATGCCTGCTCGAACGGGCGGTTCCAATGGGGACTGTCAGAACATCTCGAAACTTCCGGGGGCGAGTAGTCAGGGCGCGTGGCCTGTGCGGACATACGCATCGGCGTATTCGGCGCCAGGAATGGACCGACAACCCGATAACGACCGTCTGGCTGTAGTATGAGAAACCCGCCGCCACGAGGTGAGCCATGCTCGTCGTGACTACTGAAAACGTTCCTGGTTATCGTGTGAAGGAAGTCAAAGGGCAGGTATTTGGCGTCGTGGTTCGCAGCCGCGGACTGGGTGGCAACATCATGGCGGGTCTGCGGTCCCTGGTCGGTGGCGAGATAACCGAATACACGCAGCTTCTCGAAGAGGCGCGGCGCCACGCCGTTGATCGCATGGTCAAGAACGCACGAGTGATGCAGGCAAACGCTATCGTGATGATGCGTTTCGACTCTTCGGAGATCGGTCAGACGATGAGCGAGATCGTGGCTTACGGCACAGCCGTTGTACTCGAACCGGTGAGCTGATCATGCTGCGCGCAGCGGTGTTGATCTTCGGGACGATCGCCAAAGCGGCGAACGTCGTTACAGGGAGATCGCCGGCGGTCAGGAGCGCCTCTGACTGACCCTCGCAGCGCGCTGCTTCAACTGCTCGAAGGTGCATTCCCGCGGCTTCTTGTCCGGGCGCCAGCGCAAGAGTGTCGTGCCGTGTCGAAAACGGTCATTCGTAATCTGATCGTAAATGACCTCAACGACGAGTTCCGGCTTCAGCGGCTCCCATTCCGACGAGCGGCCGTTGCTCCATCTGCTGGGACCCCCAGGAGCCTTGCCCGTAAAACCCGGAGGCTGGATCCTGCTCTGTAACTTGCGCGCCAGCGCGGCACCGTCGGCTCGAGGTATGGACGATGTAAACCCCACATGATCCAGCTTGCCCTCGCAGTTGTATAACCCGAGCAGCAGCGACCCCACATCACGGGTTCCGGTGCGATAGCGAAACCCACCAACGACACAGTCAGCCGTGCGCAGCTTCTTTACCTTGATCATCGCGCGCTCACCGCACCGATAACCTTCGTTCAGCCGCTTCCCAACCACACCGTCCAATGCGCCACCGCTTTCCTGCAGCCACCGCTCAGCCGTCTTCGCGCTGCGCGTATAGGGACTCAAACGCAGTCTCTTGATCCGCCCGCCGAAGCTCTCGAACAGCGCTTCCAGCGCCGGCCGTCGCTCGGTCAGAGGTTCCGCCAGCAGCGAGCGCCCTTGCGCATCCATCAAACAGTCGAAAGCCACAAAGGTGGCGGGAGTCTCCGTGGCAAGCCTCTTCACGCGGGTTGCCGCGGGGTGCAGCCGCAGTTGGAGCGTGTCGAAGGATGAGTTATCGCCCTCTGCGATGACCAGCTCCCCATCCAGTACGAAGCGCCCAACCGGCAGGGCCTGGAACATCTCGACAACTTCCGGAAAGTACCGGTTGAGATCTGTTCCGGATCTGCTGCGGATCTCGACGCAGACTTCCGCACGAAACACCAGGCTTCGGAAGCCATCCCATTTCGGCTCGAACTGCCACCCCGGCTGGTGCGGAATGGTCGCCACTGACTTCGCCTCCATCGTCTTCGTCGTCAGGGGCACCGCCAACTTCGGACACTTGCTAGCCACCCGCCTCGCCTTCCAGCAATGCCAACACTTCGGCGCGCGCGGCAGCCGAATGCACGAGTAGTGCAAGTACGTCCCCGGGTTGCGCCCACTCCAGGGCACACCGTGCGGCATCAACTTCGGTCATTTTTAGAGGCAGCGCCGACTCGGGCAACCCGGCACGCAGCAGAGCGGCGCGAATGATACGAGGTACCTCTCCCTGCTCCCGGCCGCGAAGCTGCCCGTCGTTTTCCTTTACAACGACGAGGTCCGGATGGAATTGCGCGGCGACCCGTGCCAGCTCCTCGATCTCCGCGTTGCGCCGATTGCCGGCATGCCCCAGAAGCAGGCCCATCCGCCCCACACCGCCCCGCAGATGTTCCGCAACACGCAGCAGCCCACGCAATCCATCGGCGTTATGAGCATAGTCAAGGACAACCCGCACGCCCCCGATATCGAACCGCATCATTCGCCCGAGGTTGTCAGACGGCTTCGAACCGAAACGCGCGAAAACCGAAGCGACCACGGAAGCCGGTATTCCCAGCGCAACGGCGCCCAGCGCGGCGCCGGCGAGATTGGCGATGTTGTACACAGCGCTGCCATCGACAGTCAGCGGCATTGACGCGATTGAACCCAAGTCGTGCTCGAGACTATTGTGAAACAGGTACAATCGGTCATTGCGAACGCCGCACGTGGAGCCACCACGAGAACGATGCTCAACGAGAAATCCGTCGTCCGCATCCAGCGCGAACCATCCCAGGAACGGACAACGACCGTACCGCTCAACGAGCCCACCGACCTTGACACGGAGCAGGGAATCGTCGGCATTCAACACCAGCAAGCCGCCAGGACGTATGACTGAAGCGACCGAGAGCTTCACGTCGGCCAATCCATCGAGGTCGAAGATGCCATACTCCCCAAAGTGATCCGAACTCACATTGGTCACTAACGCAACCTGTGCCTCTGACACGGCGATTCCCCTGCGCAGAATCCCGCCGCGCGCCGTTTCGAGAATCGCCGCTTGCGCGCGCCGCTCCCGCAGTGCCATTCGCCCGCCCGCAGGTCCCGAATAATCCCCGGCATCAATGAGCTCGGCGTCGAAAGTTACGCCATCAGTCGAGCTGTAGGCGACGTGCCATCCATGGGCACGCGAACAGGCGGCAAGAAGGCGCACGCTGGTCGTCTTCCCGTTGGATCCAGTTACAAGGGCAGTTGGAATGCCATGCAACGTAGTCCACGGGACGTCACGTACCGCTGGCAGATCCTCCAACGGAAAATCGGCTCCGCCTGCACCGGTGCCGAGCGTCAGAAGCGTGTCATCAAGAACATACGGCAAGTCTCGCGCCTTTGCGGCCGCGATCAATGATTGCAGGCGCGGACGCTTCTCGGCGGCGGCGAGTCGCTCGAAGCGAGCAAACGCCGCGGACTCCTCCAACACCGGCGGAATCACAGAATGACGGTCGTCTGCATCCTCGAGTGCTGCCTGATGGAGCGCTTCCTGCAGGAAACCCCAGCGACCGGGATCGCGCTCCAACAGAGCGGAACACAACGCCCATTCATTGACTTCCGTCGCCACAAACAGTTGATCACACGGTGCCGCGAATGCCAAAGACGAGGACGGGCGGGAGAGGTCGCGACTTCCGGGCCGGTGCACCCGCGCCACGGTATCCGAACGCTCCCAGCCCAGCCGTCCCCGAGCCCGCGCAACGCGGCTCCGCCACTCATCGAGCAGCCCATCATCAACCACGTCGGCAACCACCTCGAGCACCGCACCGGTGGAGGCAAAAAACAGGTTAGCGCCGGTAAGGCGCCTCGAGTCTTCGAATGGCAGCGTAGTCGTGACGCTCAATCCTCCGCATCAGGTGCAACCCGCACACCACGCTCGTCTCGAATCAGCCCTTCGAGGTTGAACACGGTTGGCGGACCTTCGCCCACTAATGGAACACCCTCGGCGATCTTGCGGATGATCTCCCGATCCAACGGTTTGAATGCCCGTTCGGCCGGTTGCGGCACCGCCACGCCTGCGGGTTTGAATTTGGTGATCTGCTTCCATGAGCGCGCCAATGCGTCCGCGAAGATGAGCAGCAGATCGCCCGGCTGGCCCATATTCAGGGCGGCCGCGACGGCCTCCTGCTCATCGGGGATGACGGAGATCGCATCCTCGCGAACGCCGGCGGCGCGCAGCGCTTGCGCCTGGATTCGGGGTACTTCATCCGTCGCCCGATCGCGCAGATTGTCGTCACGGCGGCAGATGTAGTGATCGAAGCGACCCGCAACCGCGTTTGCAATAGCTACGAGATCTTCGTTCCGCCGGTCACCCGGACCGGCAAGCACTACGATACGCCGGCCTGTCACATCCAGGCGCTGAGCAAGGTCGGCCATGACCGCGACCGCATGGGCGTTGTGTCCATAGTCGAACAGCACCTTGAATGGGTGCTCGTTGAATACATTGAGCCGGCCCGGAGCCTGGAAGAACGTCGAGTCGAACGTGCGTAACCCTTGTCGGATGGCGTCGAGCTTGATCCCCAGAGAAAACGCCATTGCGGCTGCAAACATGGCGTTCTGAACGTTATGTGTTGCGCGGCCTTCGAGCGTCGCCGGAATCAGATGAGTCCAGAGCAGCGGGATGTGGCCACCGCGGTCGTATAGCGTGATCATCTGGCCATTCACACCCGCCTCTAGCGCACAAGCCCGGCCGCTCGCGCGGATGTGCTCGCGTACCAGTGTATGTTGCGGGTTCATCGTGACGTAGCAGATGTTCTTGGCGTCAGTATGCCCCGACATCTTGAGCACGTGCGGATCGTCTGCATTCAACACCGCGCAGTCAGTCGCAACCTCCACGACAATGCGTTTGACTTCGGCGAGTTGCTCAAGCGTGTCGATGCCCTTCAGGCCCAGGTGGTCGGCCTGGACATTCAGCACGGCGCCGACGTTGACCTCTCTGACTCCCATGCCCGCGCGGAGCAATCCGCCACGGGCCGTTTCCAGCACTGCGATATCTATCTGCGGATCAGCAAGAACCATTCGTGCCGACACCGGGCCGGTCATATCGCCCTGCACGGTTCGCTGGCCGTCTATGTAGACGCCATCTGTGGTCGTCAGTCCCGGCGTATAGCCGGCCATCTTCGTCACATGAGCCAGCATCCGCGCAGTCGTCGTTTTGCCGTTGGTGCCGGTGATCGCCGCAATGGGTACCCGCGAGTGCGAGCCCTGTGGAAATAACATGTCGATGACCGGTGCGGCGACATCGCGCGGCGTGCCTTCACTCGGCGCCACATGCATCCGGAATCCCGGCGCCGCATTGACTTCGCAGATCCCGCCACCAATCGCGCGATAGCTCTCAGTAATGTTCTTCGACAGAAAATCCACGCCGCCGACATCCAATCCAATCGCGCGCACAGCTCGTTCAGCCATCTCGCGATTGTCCGGATGAATTACGTCAGTGACATCGGTCGCTGTACCGCCGGTGGAGAGATTGGCGGTCGATCGCAGGTAGACGATCTTGCCTTTATCCGGCACAGACTCGGCTTGCAGACCGGCACGGTCCAACATCTTTTGCGCCTGCGCGTCGAGCTCGAGCCTCGTCAACACCTTCTCATGGCCGACGCCGCGGCGCGGATCCTGGTTCACAAGGTCAACGAGCTGCGCAATCGTGTGCTCGCCGTCACCCACGACGTGCCCGGGAGTCCGGCGGGTCGCGGCGACCAGCTCGCCCTGCACTACGAGGAGCCGGTGGTCATCCCCCTCGAGGAAAGTCTCCACGATCACCGAACGAGAATGCTCCCGTGCGACCAGGAACCCCTGCGTAACTTCCTCATCCGTCGTGAGCCGAATGGAGATTCCGCGGCCATGATTGCCGTTGTATGGCTTGGTCACCACGGGAAACCCGATACGGCGCGCGGCGCGCACCGCCGCAGCCTCGGTCTGCACGAGCTCCTGGGTCGGCACCGGCAGGCCGAGAGTGGCGAGGATCTTGTTGGTCTCCTCCTTGTCGCTGGCCAGCTCCACGGCGATATGGGGCGTCCTCCCTGTGACGGTCGCCTGGATACGCTGTTGGTATTTCCCGTGTCCGAGTTGGACTAACGACTGATCGTTGAGGCGCAGCCACGGGATTCCGCGGTTCTCGGCGGCCTTCACCAGGGATGCGGTGGAGGGACCTAGCGCGCGACGCTGCGCGAAGCGGATGAACTCATCTCGCGCCTCGGGCCAGTTCCAATCTTCCGGTACCGCACCTGCCGGCCGGATCTCCCCAGGCAGCAGGGAGGACAGCAGACGCAGGCCGAGCTCGCCGGCGGCGATTCCTTCATCACGCTGCGCATACTCGTAGACAACCGTGTAGACACCCGGTCGCCCCGCGCCGCGGGTTTTCCCAAACGTGACTTCCTCACCAGCAATGTTCTGCAGCTCGATGGCCACATGCTCGAGCACGTGACCGAGCCATGTCCCCTCGTCCTCACGCATGCGGCGGAAAAACCCGCCAGGCTCGCCATACGAGCATCCGTGTTCGGCCAGACCCGGGAGGGCCAATGCGAGGGCATCGACAAATCCGCTACCCAGCCGGCCGGTGGGCCATTCCTCGAGTTCGCCGAGGTCCAGTTCCAGCCGGATGACGGGAAAGCGCGCGTGCAGCGACGGGCCAACGTAGACCGAACGATCCAGGATCCGCATCGGTTCTCCTCTTGCGCAGGCGTTCGCCTGCTCACCGTCGATCCGGGGCATCGCTCGCGCGCTGCCCGTGCAACGCATGCGTTGCACCCTCTTGCGCAGGCGTTCGCCTGCTCACCGTGCTGCTGCCAGGAGGACCGAAAGCCCCTATTCCTTCGGTCGGATCAGCGCACCTGCCGCAGCGGTTCTTGTGTGCAAATTGAACGTAGCGCCTGCGACGAGGAAGTGCAACCGCAACCCGAGCATACAAACCGGCTGGCCGTCAGAAACAGCATCAATGGAGGAGTAGCTGATATCCGACCCGTCAACAATCGTGATCGCGCCGCTGCCTTCCACCTCCAGCGTGTCGTCAGGCCCGATAAAGGCGGCCGTGTCCTCATCCAGGCCAATGCCGATGGCAAACGGGTTGTAGGCCAGGGCGGTGCACAGGCGCCCGAGGCGGTCGCGCTGGCGGAAGTGCTGGTCAATGATGAAGCGATTCGTGAGCCCGAGCCCCGGGGCGAGCTTTACGCTCCCGCCTATGGCCGATGAACCCTCGTCACCCGAGGCGATCATGTGCTCGCTCAGAATGCTGGCACCCGCGCTCGTTCCGCCGACCGTGACCCCATTGGCATTGCGAGCTCGGATCAGCTTCGCGACGGGCGTGCCGCCCAGGAGTGTCGTGACTCGCAACTGATTGCCGCCCGTGAAGAAGATGCCGGTCGCCTCTTCAATGCGGCCCAGGCGGCCCGGCTCCTGGCAGTCACGACGGGTGTCGAAATCCATGACCGTGACACGGGCGGCACCGATCTCGCAGAACAGTTGCTCGTACCGCGACCCGGTCTCATGCATGCGGCTCGCTGTCGGGATCACAACAATGTCAGCAGCTGCACCGCCGCAGACGCGCACGAAGCGCTCGAGAATCCGGCGGTCATTTTCCTTGTTCTCGGCGCCGCCGATCGGAACGATCCAACCGCGCGCCCGACCCTCTGGCACCTTACTTGGCATACACCATTCCGCCCTTCATCACGAAGCGAACGGCACGCACAGACTGAACATCTCGAATGGGATCACCCTCCACGGCAACCAGGTCGGCCAGCAACCCTGACCTGATAGTGCCAATCTGATCGCCCATGTGGAACGAGTGAGCATTACCCGAAGTGGCTGCTATCAGCACCTGGGCCGCAGACATACCCGCGGCCACCATCAATTCTATCTCACGCGCGTTCTGGCCGTGAGCAAACACGCCGACATCCCCTCCGACGCACATGGTCACGCCTGCAGCTCGGGCGATATCAAAAGCCTTACGCGCCTGGGCAACCGGGGGTGGCGCAGGATCGGCGCCGTTCCAGCCACGATATCGGGCAACCGCGTCGGATGCCGCGAGTGTCGGGCAATAAGTCACACCGTGCTCCCGCATCAGCTTGAAGACTTCCGGCGTGCCTTCGCCCCCGTGCTCGATGGAATCGACACCTGCCAGAATGGCCCTGCGCATGCCTTCCGCAGTGTTCGCATGAGCGGCCACAATGCGGCCTGCACTGTGCGCCGCCTCGACAGCAGCTCGCATTTCAGCCTCGCTGAATGTTGGCCGACTCGGCTCACCGGGGCGCCAATGATAGTCCGCATATAACTTGACCACGTCGGCGCCAGCGCCTATCTGACGCCGCACAGCCGCTACCAGGCTGGCGCCGTCCGCTTCTTCCGCGCCTTGCGGAATGACCAGGCCCGCCTCGAATCCCTTCGGTCCGTAGGCACCTGTTGCAACCAGCGCACGAGTCGCTACCAGCATCCGCGGCCCCGGAATAATACCCTGCTCAATGGCCTGCTTGAGACCGACATCGGCGTAACCTGCGCCCTCAGTGCCCAGGTCCCGGACCGTCGTGAAGCCCGCCATCAATGTTGCCTTCGCAGCCACTGTAGCTCTTGCAGTTCGAACAGCCAGCGGCTCGTGTAGCACCTGGTCGTCCCACGGTGTTTCGTTGTAGGGATGGAGGAACAGATGGGAATGTCCTTCGATGAGGCCGGGCATCAGCGTATCGCCAGGTAACTCCACTACAGTTGCATCCGGTGGAGCGGCGATTGCGGGCCCGGCTGCCTCGATCTTGTCGCCTCGAACGAGCACCGCCCATCCCTCGTGAGGCTTCGGATCAACTCCGTCGAAGACTCTCGCCGGTTTCAGAAGATAGGCCGGATCCGCCGCCGCCATGGCCGTGTAGAGAGTCACAACGAGAATGAAGGTGAGCCGCGCGATCATTTCAATACCTCCCGGCTCTCAACATGACCCTCGAGATCAGCGGGGTAGAAATACACCTTGCGGAAGTTACCGTCCGCATAGCGTTGTGCCTGATCCAGGAAATGCCGCGAGGCCGGATCGCCGCTCTCGCCACCCACACTGATCGCCCAGGCCTCCAGCTTCGGGCCGAACTCCACCGATGCGATAAAGCTGTTACCGCGAGTGCCGTAGTAACACTTGGTTCCAGGGTAGCGCTTCGCGCCGAAGGCGGCGAGGGATCCCCACTGCGAGGAAGTAAAAGCGATGGGGATGCTGGGCCTCGTGTCGCTGAAAGACTGCACGAGGGCGCCGTAGTTGCGCTGGAAACGGTTGATCACGCCCCAGCGCACCGAAACGCTGCCAAAATCCTTCACCAACCGTTCCGAAGCCTCGACAAGAGCCGCTAGCCGCTGCGCATCGCTGGTGCGCTCCGCCATGTAATCCCACACGGAGATATCGGCATCCTCCGCGGGCTGCGCCGAGACCGCCCACAGCGCTTCGCCCCAAAATACAGCCAACGATGTCGGTGCCGAATCCAGGCCCCACCGATAGTCCCAGTTACGCAGAAGTCTGATCGGAGCGCGCAACCTCGCCTTGTTCGAATCACTTTCCGGCAGTCGGTCGTACGATGCCAACAGGACGGGCACGAGCCGGGCGAAAGCGGGCAGGTAAGGATCGAACGCCGCAGAGATCAACGTCTGCGGGGTAAAATCCCTGCGTGCGGTCAACACGCGGACGGCGTGAATACCGCGCGGGTTCTCGCCAACCTGGTCCATGTAGCGTGGGAAGTCGGCTTTCTTTGGGCTGTCAGCGCCGGCGGACGTCCACGGCCAGTTGTTCGTGTTCATCGCCCACCCATTGGCCGGTGTCACAACCTGCGGCAGGCTCTCGAGACTATGCAAGCCCTTCCAATCCGTAGCCGGATCACTACCATCCACGGGCTTGCGATAGTCGAACCGGTTGTCGCGCACGGGCACGAATTGCGGATGCAGGTAGGCGATCTCGCCCTTCGAATCGGCAAACAGGGTGTTGTTTGTCGAGTTGGCCTGAAGGCGGGCGGCTTCCATGAAGCTTGTGAGATCCGTGGCCTTGGTGCGCAGAAAGGATTGCTCGAGCGCCGGCACGGGCCGGTTCATCAGGGCGAACGCGATCCACTTGCCGCCTTCCTCGCGCACAATCGGCCCATGATGGCTGGCGAACGTCACGAAATCGCGCCTGGCCAATGATCCGTCTGCGGTGCGATAGGACAGCGTAATGGTCTTCGAGGTCAGGGGCCGCAATTCGTTGCCATAGCGATAGGACGGCACACCATCGGGTCCGACGGCGGTGGTCTCCGCGAATTCATCCACATTGTCAACACCACTCGAGGTGTGCATCCAACCGGCGTGAGCGTTGAATCCCTGGTAGATGAAGAACTGCCCCCAGGTCGCCGCCCCGTATGCATTCAGCCCTTCGTCGCTCGTCACCTGCAATTCCGAGCGGAAAAAGAAGCTGGTATGCGGATTGATGAGCAGCAGCGCATGCCCGTTCTTCGTATGCGAGGGAGCAATGGCAAAACCGTTCGAGCCCTGCGGCTCACGGTACGCCAGCCTGCTCTGCGCCTGTGTCATCGCCACGGCTTTCTTGTCGTGCTTGTTGTCATATAGGGCTTGCAGCTGTTTGAGCTGCACGAGCTCGATGTCACCGCCAATGCTGCCCTCGGTGAAACTCAGCGCCATCCAGGGCTCGAATTTCGTGAGTACCCGTGGGTGGACGTTTGGATGAGTCGTCAGATAGTAGTTGAGGCCGTCCGCCCACGCCTGCATCAGGTTCCTGAGCCAGGGTGGGCTGCTGGCATAGTCCGCCTGCAGTATCTGCGGGTCGATGAACAACCTCTGCCGAAGATCCTTCCAGATCGCCTCCACACCCTCCGCTTCGGCAAGCCGTCCAAGGTTGGTGAGGTAGTTGGTCTCCACGCGGTTGAAATCGTCCTCGGCCTGCGCATAGATCATGCCGAACACGGCATCGGCATCGGTCTTGCCCTTTACGTGCGCGATACCCCAATCATCGCGCGTAATCGTGACCCGATCTGTCGCCCAGGACGAGTTCGACACCATCAGTGCAAAGGATGCGGCGAGAGTAACCCGTATCATCATGGTCAAACCTATCAATACCTATTGCCTCAGCGTAGACTTTTTTTGTGCCGGCCGAAATCGTCTGGGGTGCGTCGATGAGATCCATTGTCACTGTTTGCGCAATCGTCCTCGTGTGCGTAGCTCGCACATCCGCGGCAGCACAGACATTCGATGTCCTCATCCGGAATGGTCACCTCATGGATGGCACGGGGTCGCCGTGGTACTCGGGTGACATCGGCATCCGCAATGGCCGGATAGCCGCGCTCGGACGCCTTGGCGACGCGACGGCCAAGACGACCATCGATGCAAAGAATCTGCTAGTCACCCCCGGCTTCATCGACATGCTCGGTCAGTCGGAGATGACCATCCTGGTCGAGCCGCACCTGCCCTCGAAAATCTTTCAAGGCATCACCACCGAAGTCACCGGCGAAGGCAACTCGGTGGCACCCATCAGCGACCGTACGATCGAGTCCGATCGCCCCGGCTACGAGCACCTGAAGATCAACCCCGACTGGCGCACGCTGTCGCAATACTTCACACGGCTGGAACGCCAGGGCATGGGCATCAACCTGGCAACGTACGTCGGCGCAACATCCGTCCGCCGGGTGGTGATCGGCGACGATGACCGCGCCCCCAGCCCGCAAGAGCTCCAACAGATGAAGCAACTGGTGGCCGAGGCGATGCACGACGGCGCCTTCGGACTGTCAACAGCGTTGCAGTACGCGCCAGCGCCCTACGCCAGCACCGAGGAACTGATCGCACTTGCATCCGAAGCCGGCCGATATGGAGGCATCTATTCGACACATATGCGCTCTGAGCAGAACGGCATCATGCAGGCGATCGACGAAACCATCCGCATCGGCCGCGAAGCGCACGTGCCGGTCGAGATCTGGCATTTGAAGACCGCTGGCAAGTCCCAATGGGGCAAGATGAAGGAAGTGATCGCGAAAATCGAAAACGCCCGTGCGAGCGGTGTTGACGTGACCGCGGACACCTATGCCTATACGGCGTGGTTCAACAGCTTCTCGGCCTTCGTGCCTCCCTGGGCACATGACGGCGGCCAGGCGAAGTTGATCGAACGGATGAAGGATCCAGTGACGCGGGCGCGGATTCGCAAGGACATGACCACTCAAACTACAGAATGGGATAACGAATGGCTTGCCATTCCGGGGCCCGAGTCGATCCTGATCTGTGTCGTGCAGAATCCGGCGCTGCGACCTCTTCAGGGCAAGACCTTGGCGCAGGTGGCGGCATCACGCCACCAGGATCCCATCGATGCCCTGCTCGACATCCTGATCGAAGACAAAGCCTACACGTCGGTCGCCGTGTTTGGCATGGAGGAAAATGACGTGGCACTGGCACTCGCGCAGCCCTGGGTGGCGATCGACAATGACTCGCAAGGAACAGCACCTGCAGGTATTCTGGGACAGGAGCATCCACACCCGCGTGCGTATGGCACCTTTCCTCGTGTTTTGCGGAAGTACGTCCGCGAGGAGCATCGCTTGACTCTGCAGGATGCCATCCGCAAGTTCACATCGCTGCCCGCTCAGCGGCTGGGCTTGACGGATCGCGGCGTGCTCAAGCAGGGAATGTGGGCGGACATCGCCATTTTCGATCCGGAGCAGATTCACGATGTGGCCACTTTCGAGAATCCCAACCAGTTGTCGGTCGGCATTCAGTATCTGCTCGTGAACGGCGTCCCGGTCATCGCCGGGGGTAAGGCCACCAATGCACTGCCGGGCAAGGCATTGCGCGGCCCGGGGTATCAGCAATGAGCACTCAGCCGCTGACGACACTCGCCGAGGAGTCCAACTTCCGGCAGACGGGACGGATTGATGAAGTCGAACGGTTGAGCCGCGAGTTTGCGGAGGCCTGGCCCGAAGCTGTCCGCTCGTTCGAATATGGCCGCTCGGCCGAAGGGCGGCCCCTGCGGGCGCTGATTGTCTCCCGCACCGGCGCCCTGACTGCCGCGGACATCCGCGCCCGGAGAATTCCGCTGCTCATGCTTCAAGGCGGCATCCATCCGGGCGAGAGTGACGGCAAGGATGCAGGCTTCATCGCGATTCGCGAGCTGCTGAAAGGGGTGGCCGCCGGGGATGTGCTGCAGAGGATAGCCATCCTGTTCGTACCCGCATTCAACACTGACGGCCACGAGCGGACTGGGCGCTGGAACCGGCCCAACCAAAACGGGCCCGAGGAGACCGGCTGGCGCACCACCGCGCAGAACCTGAACTTGAATCGCGACTACACCAAGGCGGACGCACCGGAGATGCAGGCCATGCTGCGCCTGATTGATGTTTGGGATCCGCTGGTCTGCGCGGACCTGCATGTCACCGACGGTGCCGACTTCGAGCCGGATGTGTCCATCCAGGTCGAGCCCATCAACCAGGGGGATCCGGACTTGCGCGCGAGCGGGGTGCAGTTGCGCGACCAACTCATCGCCAGGCTTGCCGCGCAAGGCTCGATGCCGCTCGATTTTTATCCTGACCTGGCGAAGACGGACGATCCGTCATCAGGATTTGCGTTGACAGTGTACTCGCCGCGCTTCTCGACAGGATATTTCCCGCAGCGCAATCGGTTCACGGTCCTCGTGGAAACGCACTCGTGGAAGGAATACGCACTGCGCGTGCGAATCACGTTCAAGACCATCGTGAGCCTCGCCAAGTTGGTGGGCGCGCACGGCACCGAGTGGCTGAAGTCGTGCAACGAGGCCGATGTGACTGCAACGAGATTGGGCGGAACCGAGGTCACACTGGATTACGTGACTCGATGGCGTGAGCCTGCGAGGGCCGGGTCTGCAACGAGCGAGCGCGATGACGAGGACGCGCGGATGATCGAGTTTCGAGGCTACGCATACACGCGCACCGAGTCTGCAATCTCGGGCGGGTTGGTCACGGCCTACGATCCGAAGACTCCCCAGATCTGGCGCGTGCCCATGCGTGATGCAGTAAAGCCATTGCTGGTAGTCAAGGCGCCGGGCGCGGGTTACGTGGTGCCCGTGTCATTTGCGTCGCAGATCGCTCCGCGGCTGGAAGCTCATGGCATTGCGTTCGAGCCGGTACAACAGCGGCGGGCCGCGGTGACGGCCGAGACATTTCGTGCCCGGCGCGTCAAATTCTCGGCAACTCCATTCGAAGGCCGGATGCGCGCTCAACTGGAGGGGACGTGGAACGAGCAGCCGGTCAACATCGAGGCCGGGGCCCTGTTCGTACCGGTTGCCCAACCGTTGGCTCGACTGGTGGCCGCCCTGCTCGAGCCGCAAGCCCCCGACTCGTTTGCCGCGTGGGGCTTCTTCAACGCGTGTTTCGAGCAGAAGGAACAAATGGAGCCTTACGTGGCCGAGCAGATTGCTGCCGGCATGTTGGCCGCGGATGCGGGTTTGCGGGAAGAGTTCAATGCGAAGCTTCAGGCTGACCCCGAGTTCGCCCGCAGTCCCAGCGACCGGTTGGAGTTCTTCCTGCGCAGGCACACTTCTTGGGACGAGCGCTATAACCTTTACCCTGTGCTGCGGTTGAACACGCCGCTCTAGGATGCGACACACGTGTCGCACGGGTGGCCAGAAGGGACACCCAGGAGCGATGGTGAGCGGGCGCACGCCCGCGCAAGAGGAGCCTTGTCAGGGGTCCAGATGACTCTACTCGCCAATCTAGTGGAAACTTCGCAGCGCGTGGGCGCCACTTCCGGTCGCCTCGCAAAGGTGCGCGAGCTTGCCGCCCTTCTGCGCGCTCTACAGCCAGACGAGATCGAGACGGGTGTGCACTATCTGTCTGGCGAGTTACCGCAGGGCCGTATCGGCATCGGATACGCAGCTTTGCAGACCGCCGCCTCCAACCCGCCGGCGGCCGCGGCGACACTCTCCGTTGCCGAGGTAGATAGCCTGCTGACGAGCATTGCCGAAATTCGCGGCCCAGGCTCGACCGCGAATCGTGCTGCGGCGCTGGCTGGCCTGTTTTCGCGAGCAACAGAAGCGGAGCAGCATTTCCTGCTGCGCCTTCTGACTGGCGAGTTGCGGCAGGGTGCGCTGGCGGGTGTCATGGTCGAGGCGATTGCGTCGGCTGCGGAAATTCCGGTCGCGCAGGTACGGCGCGCGGCCATGTACGCGAAGAGCCTCGGCGCGGTGGCTCGTGTCGGGCTGCTGGAAGGTTCAACAGCCCTGGCCCAATTCCACCTCGAGCTGTTTTCGCCGGTGTCTCCCATGCTTGCACAAACCGCTGCGGATGTAGCCGAAGCGCTCAGTGTGCTGGAGGGTGATGTTGCCTTCGAGTGGAAGATGGATGGCGCACGGATACAGGTCCACAAGGTTGATACGGATGTCCGCATCTACACCCGGAGCCTGAACGAAGTCACCGACGCTATTCCGGAAGTCGTCGAGACGGTGCGCGCGTTGCCAGCCCGGGTGTTGGTACTGGATGGCGAGGCAATAGCATTCGATGCGGCGGAACGGCCGCATCCCTTCCAGGTCACGATGCGTCGCTTCGGCCGCAAGCTGAATGTCGAAAAGTCGCGCGCCAAGCTGCCCATGCGCGCGTTCTTCTTCGACTGCCTGCATTACGAGGACCAGAGCATAGAGGATCAACCCGCGCGGGTACGCCTCGAGGCACTCGCGAAGGCAGTCCCGTCCACCGCGCAAGTGCCGCGGTTGATCACCAGATCGGAATCAGCGGCGCGTGAATTCTACGATGCCGCACTGGCCGCAGGGCACGAAGGCCTCATGGCGAAGGCGTTGGACACGCCATACGAAGCCGGAAATCGCGGCGCAGGATGGGTCAAGATCAAACGTGCCCACACTCTCGACCTCGTGGTGCTGGCCGCGGAGTGGGGTCACGGCCGCCGCACCGGCAAACTATCAAACTTGCACCTGGGCGCACTGGATCCGGCCACGGGACAGTACGTCATGTTGGGAAAGACGTTCAAGGGCCTGACGGACAACCTGCTCGAGTGGCAGACGAAGGAATTCCTCGCTCGCGAAACACACCGCGACCAGTGGACCGTCTACGTCCGGCCCGAACTCGTCGTGGAGATTGCCTTCAGCGACCTTCAGGAGAGCAGCCGTTATCCAGGCGGCCTCGCACTGCGGCTCGCGCGCGTGAAGCGCTATCGCGAGGACAAACACGCGTCCGACGCGGATAACATGGACACGGTGCGCCAGATTCACGCGGCGCAAAGCGGCATCTCTCATGAGACCGACAAGCCCGCCTGACACCTTCGACGGCGCCACTCGTCCGGGAATCGGCTGCGCGGAAAGACCAGCTACTCCGGCCTGAAATCCAGCAGCTTCACGACCTGCTCCGCGGCAAACGCGCTGCCGAACACAGTGTCGTATTTCCCAGGGGTCGTTCTTGATGGGCGCGTGAAGAAGCTACCTCCCGCCTCCTCGACGAGTACTTCAGTAGCCGCTATATCCCACCGATTCAACGTAAATTCCACCACGACGTCGACGCTTCCGCGTGCCGCCATTGCGTGCATCCAGCAATCGCCATTGCCGCGAAAGTACCGGATGACACCGCCCAGCCTTTCGTAACCTTCCGCAAGTCCTGCCTGCCGGAACTTCTGGATCTCGGGCGCCGAGACCATGCAGTCGGTCAACTCGCGGCGCGGAGCAACACCGATCGGAGTTCCATTGCATCGCGCCCCCAACCCTCTGCCGGCCGTGTAGAGCTCCGAGAAGGCGGGAAGTTGAATCGCACCGGCCAACGCGCGCCTGGCGGATACGTCCTCGAATGCAACCAGCGTCCCGAAGTAAGGCAGTCCGCGCGAATACGGCATCGTCCCATCGATCGGATCCACGACCCAACGGTACTGAGCACCGGCCGTGTCCCCGCCAAACTCCTCGCCCAGCACGGGCCACAGGTGCTCTGCATCGCTGCCGAGAATTTGCCGGATCTGTTGCTCCGCCTCGCGGTCATAGGGAGTCACGGGCGAGCCGTCTGACTTACGCTCCACCGACAGGCTGGGATTGCGGAAGCCTGAGAGAATCAATGATGACGGCGCTACCGCGGCCCGAATGGCCAGCTCCAGCATTCGGGCTATGGGTATGACCTGGGTCGAGTTGTGGCTCATGCTCCATTATGCCAGACGACGACCGGCAGCCGGAGGGGGGCATCCCTGCCGCCCCACTCTGCGGACCTCAGCGGCTGACAGAAGTGCTGGCGGCAGCACTATGGTTCGCCGAAGTGTCTCCGTGACTCACGCTGCCCTCGTTGGCAGCACCAGCGTCAGCTCCTGACCTCGAAGCACCGAACCCACCGGCAAGCGATTCGTTGCCCCGCGTGGACGGTTCAGGCTGGGCCGCAGGCCGCGGCGTGTTGGTTTTTGTTGCGGAGCCGTTGTCGCCAAGCGCGTGCGAAGCGTTCGCAAAGAGACCGCCATTCGCGGCGCCCTGGGTGCCACCTGCCGTGCCCTGAGTGCTACCCGCCGTGCCGTGCGAGCTGTTTGCCGCGCTCTGCGAGTCGCTTGCGGCGCCCCGCGCGGTGTTGGCTGCACCCCGCGTGCTACCTGCCGCACCCTGCGTGGCGTTTACCGCGCTCTGCGTGCCGCCTGCCGCACCCCACGCCGTGTTAGCTGGCCCCTGAATGCTGCCCGCCACACCCTGCGTGCTGCCGGCTGCACCTTGCATGCTGCCCGCCGCGCCCTCCGTGGCGCTAACCGCGCTCTGCGTGCCGCCTGCTACACCCTGCGTCGCGCCTGCAGTACCCCACGCGCCGCTCGCGGCACCCTGCGTGCTGCTCGCGGCCCCCAACGCGGTGCTCGCGGCGCCCATGCTACCTGCGGTGTCTTGCGTCTTGTCCTTCGCCTTGTTGGCATCGCCCCTGGTCGCGCCCGCAGCCTTACCGCCATCTTTTTCGGCACTGTGAGTCCCACGAGCGACGGTGCGATTCACGCCCCCAAAGCCGTCAGAGCTGCCGTTGAGTGCGCCGCCCCCGTTCATGGCGCCGCCAAGGCTGCCCATGCTCCCCATGTTTGAACCCAGGCCGCCGTTCAGCGCCCCACCCATGCCTCCGCCAAACCCAACGAGACCGCCAGCCTGCACAGCGGCGGTGCAGAACAGACCTGTGGCTACGGCGCTCGCAATCAGATGACTCTTTTTCATGATCGTCCTCCTCGAGACCGCGGCCCACCCGCGACCTTCATGGAGAACTACGACCCGGCCCCCCGAATCCTTCCATTCCCATCAGGAAATTCTTT
>JAQGOF010000093.1 GCA_028293745.1 Gammaproteobacteria bacterium
CCGGCCGTCCGCCTGCGAACGTCTCCCCGCCCGGTGCCGTGTGACAAGTGGCGCAATCTCCGAGAGCCGCAAGCTGTGCACCGCGCCGGATCGTGTCCGCGCTGAAGCTGTCGGCGGATGGAGGGTCGGCGGGGGGCATCGCGGATCGCCATGCGTACACGAGAAACCCGGCCACTCCAAAGCCCAGGACCCAAAGGAGCCGGGTGACGACGCGCCTGGTGACAAACGTTTTCATCCCGTAAAGCTCAAGCGTAAGCGTACCCCTCCGTCACCATGATACCTGAGCCATTTCAGCCCACGTGGTCAGGGCGAGATCACTCCTAAGTACCACTAAATACCCCCTCTAAAATGGATAACAGGAACGGCTGAAAGAGATTATGTTCGCCCCGTCTACGCACCGGCCGTCTACGGAGAAGCAGATGTCCCGACCCCCTTTGCCGCCATTCAGCGCCGAAACCGCAGCCATCAAGGCCCGCAAGGCCGAGGACGCCTGGAACTCGCGCGATCCGCAGGCCGTTTCGCTGGCGTACACGGAAGACAGCCGCTGGCGTAACCGTTCGGAATTTCTCCAGGGCCGCCGCGAGATCGTCGCGTTCCTGACACGCAAGTGGGCCCGAGAGCTCGACTACCGGCTCATCAAGGAAGTGTGGGCGTTTACCGGCAACCGCATTGCGGTGCGTTTCGCGTACGAGTGGCACGACGACAATGGCCAACACTACCGTTCCTACGGCAACGAGAACTGGGAGTTCGACGACCAGGGCCTGATGCGGGTCCGCATTGCCAGCATCAACGATCTGCCCATCGCAGCCGCCGACCGCAAGTATCACTGGCCCCTCGGGCGCCGGCCGGACGACCACCCCGGCTTGAGCGCACTGGGCCTGTAAACCCGTACCAACATGTTCTTTTGGGGGATGTCCTGCCTCCAAAGGGAGAGTCGCTCCCGGGTCAGACTCATGTTAGTTTGCCTGTCAAAGAATGCTCGGGTGCTGGAGGATGGTACGAGATGCGATCATGGTGCGTTCTGCTGGCGGCCGCCCTTGCGGCGCTGGCCGGCCCTGGCGCGCGCGCCGCGGATTTCTGCTCAACGTGCGAGGTGCAGCTCGGAATCGGCGCGACGTATCACTTCTGGGAAACCACGCACAGCCTGGTGGCTCCCCTGACAGTGGATTTCGACAGGAACCGCTGGGAGTTCGGCGCCTTCCGCTTCACGGGCAACCAGGAGTTCTTCGACTCCACCTTCAACGGCCACGTGCGCTTTGCAACACCGTACTGGGGCTTCTCCTTCAGCCGCCGCCTGGAGCTGTTCCGACACCCCACGTGGCGCGTGATCCTCGGCTTGGGCGCCTCCTACAAGACCCAGGAAAACACGCTGTCGGCCTCGCGCTGGAATGTCGCGGAGCAGCTCGGTCTGCGGCTCACGCCCGCGCCAAGCTATGCCATCGAGTTGGTCGGGCGTCATTGGTCGAACGGCGGGCTCAAACTTCCCAACCACGGCCAGGATTTCGTTACCCTGACGTTCACCGTCTATCCGACTCTGTTCCGCCATTCTGATGTGCGCAATTGAGCCGCCCGGCTGAGCAGGGACGCGGCAACTTCCGGAAGCGTCAGCGCTTGGCCTCGAGCGGCTCATCCACCCATCCGCCGCCCAGCGCCTTGTAGACGGCAACCAGCGACGTAGCCGTCTGTGTCCGGCTCTGCGCAAGACTGTCCTCGACGATCAGCGCTTCGCGTTCGGCATCCAACACGTTGACGAAATCAGTCAGGCCACCCTGGAATCGCTGGCGGGCGAGATCCGCGGCGCGTTCGCTTGCGTTGGCTGCCTGGGTCAGCAGCTCGCGGCGGCTCTGTGCCCTGCCGTAGGTGAGCAAGGCGCCTTCAGTCTCCTCCAGGGCGCCCAACACGCTGGCCTCGTAGGCGGCGAGGTCAGCGTCAGCTTGTGCATGCGCAATCTTGATCCGGGCGCCAACGCGGCCAAGATCGAATGCGGCCCAGGAGATTGCCGGTCCGACCGAGTACGTGTCAGAACCGGTCTTGCCGAGGCCGCCAAAGGTCGCGGCGTTGTAACCGACGGAGCCTGTGAAGGTCACCTTCGGAAACAGATCACCGATGGCGACACCGATGCGAGCCGTCGAGGCGGCGAGGCTGCGCTCGGCCACCCGGATATCCGGCCGCCGGCGCAGCAGCGTGGCGGGGTCGCCGACCGCATTGAGAGAAGGCAAGTCTCGTAGAGGCTCCGCAACCTGAAGATCGGCAGCCAGCGCATCCGGCAGCCGGCCCGTGAGCACCGAGAGTCTGTAGATCGTCGTTGCTGTGGAGGATTCCAGCAGCGGAATGCTGGCCAGTGTCGTTTTGAGCTGCGCCTCCGCCCGCGCACTATCCAGCTCGGTTCCGCGGCCGGCCTCCAGCCGGGCCTGCGTGACCCTCAGGGTCTGAGTCTGGTTGTCGGCGTTGCGCGTGGCGACTGCAAGCTGTTCCTGCAGCCCGCGCAACACGAAATAGTTGCGCGCAACCTCGGCCGTGACGGTCACCTGCACATCTCGCAGGCTGGCTGCACTCGCCTGCTCTTCGGCCCCGGCCGCCTGGATTCCCCGCCGGACGCGCCCGAAGAAGTCCAATTCCCAGAACGCATCGAACCCAACATCCGCCGCATCGAGAGTCCGGTCCGGGCTGATGATGGCAGGCAGTTGGTTGCGGCTCTCGCGCGTGTGCGTATAACTGCCGGCCGCGGTAACCGTGGGGAACAGATCGAAGCCCGCAAGCCGGCGCGCGGCCCGGGATGCGCGCAGATTGGCGCGTGCGCGCTGCAGGTCCTTGTTTGCCGTCAGCGCATCATCCACCAGCCGATCGAGCCGGGGATCCTTGAAGAGTGTCCAGAATTTCGCCTCGACGTCCCCGCCGTTGAAGCCGGGTTGGCCGAGGTTTGCGAACTGCGGCGGGACCGGCGTAACGGGACGCTGGTAGTTCGGTCCAACCGCACAGGCGGACAGCGCGGCCGCCGCGGCCCCAACGAGCATTCCAACGGGGACTTTACGCATTCTCCTGGGCTCCCGTCGGGCCTGGCGCAACGATAGGTTTAGTCTGGGGCTCCGGGGCGTGCTTCCCTCCAAACAGTGTCTCGATGGTGACGAAGAACACTGGTGTCAGGAACAACCCGAACAGAGTCACGCCCAGCATGCCGGCAAACACCGCGATGCCCATCGCGTGGCGCATCTCGGCTCCGGCCCCTCGTGCGAGGACCAACGGAACCACGCCCATGATGAACGCAAAGGAGGTCATCAGAATCGGGCGCAACCGCAGCCGGCAGGCCTCCACAGCCGCCTCGATGACCCCCATGCCGTGGTCATACCGCTCGCGCGCAAACTCCACGATCAGGATCGCGTTCTTGCAGGCGAGACCCACCAGCACGATGAAGCCTATCTGGGTCAGGATGTTGTTGTCCGAGCCGCTGAGCTTCACGCCGATCATGGAGGACAGCAGGCACATGGGCACGATGAGAATGATGGCCAGAGGCAGTGACCAGCTCTCGTATTGCGCCGCCAGGATCAGGAATACCAGCACTACGCACAGCGGGAATACGAACACCGCGGTGTTGGCCGTGGACTTCTGCTGGAATGTCAGTTCCGTCCACTCGAAGCCGTATCCGTTGGGCAGGGTGCCGGCCAGCACGCGCTCCATGGCCGCGTTGGCCTGTCCGGAGGAATAGCCCGGAGCGGCCTGGCTGTTGATGTCGGAAGCCAGGTACACGTTGTAGTGGGCCACCCGGTCCGGGCCGGTTACGAACCTGATGTTGGAAATGGAGCCGATGGGGACCATTTCGCCGCTCGCATTGCGGGTCTTCAGGTTGGCGACGTCCTCGGGATGCGCCCTGTAGCGCGCCTCCGCCTGGGCGTAGACGCGGAAGGTTCGTCCGAATTTGTTGAAATCGTTGACGTACGTCGAGCCGAGGTAGGCTTGCAGCGTGCCGAAGATGTTGGACAGGGGAATGCCCTGGCGTTTCGCCTTCACACGGTCTACATCCGCGTACAGTTGCGGCACCCCGTTCTGGAATGTCGTGTAGGTGGCGAGTCCAAACAGCTCCTTCTGTTGGCGGGCCTGGTTGAGTATATCCGCCGTGACCTTTGCCAGCTCGTCGTAGCCGCGACCGCCGCGATCCTGAAGGTATAGCTTGAAGCCGCCCGTGGTGCCGAGGCCCTGCACGGGCGGTGGCGGCACGACGAGAATGTTTGCATCGCCAATGGTTGCGAACTTCTTGCTCAAAGTCGCCACGAGTGCCGGTGCTGACAGCGCCTTCGTCTTGCGCTGATCGAAATCGGTCAGCGGCAGGAACATCACGGCGGCGTTGTCCAGGTTGACGAATCCGTTCGCCGACAGACCCGGAAATCCGATCGCGTGCTCGACGCCCGGAGTCTGCAACGCGATCTGTGACATCTGCCGCACGACCCTTTCGGTGCGGTCCAACGAGGCGGCATTGGGCAACTGGACCACGCCGATCAGGTACTGCTTGTCCTGGACGGGAATGAAGCCGCCCGGCACGATCCTGAACATCAGCCAGGTGCAGCCCAGCAGCAGGACGAACGTCAGCAGGATCGGCCGCCGATGACGGGCCGCGATTTCGACAGCGCGGCCGTAGTCCTTCGACAGGCGCCCGAACACCCGGTTGAAGGCCGCGAACGGAATACCCAGCACGCGGTCGATGAGACGTTGGAATGCATCAGGCTTCTCATGGCGCGGCCGCAGCAGCAGGGCCGCGAGCGCGGGCGAGAGTGTCAGTGAGTTGAATGTCGAGATGATGGTGGAGGCCGCAATCGTGATCGCAAACTGCCGGTAGAACTGGCCCGAGATACCGCTCAGGAACGCGACGGGTACGAAAACCGAGCACAGCACGAGCATGATGGAGATGATGGGCCGGGTCACCTCGGCCATCGCCGCGTGCGCAGCCTCCCGCGGCCCCAGGCCTTCTTCGATTTTGCGCTCGACATTTTCGACGACCACGATCGCATCGTCCACGACGATGCCCGTGGCCAGTACCAGGCCAAACAAGGTCAGCGAGTTGATCGAGAAGCCGAGTAGCAGCAGGACAGCCATTGCGCCCACGATGGCGATGGGGACTGCGACCAGCGGAACGACGCTGGCCCGCCATGTCTGCAGGAAGACGACCACGACCAGCACGACGAGCAGCACCGCTTCGAACAGCGTTTCCACCACGGCGTTGATGGAGCTCCGTACGAACACAGTCGGGTCGTAGGCGATGTTGTAGGAGACGCCCTCGGGGAAGCTCTTCGCCAGTTCCGCCATTGTCCTGCGGACCGCAGCGGACAACTCCAGGGCATTGGCGCCTGGGAGCTGGAACACCGGGATTCCGACGGCCGGCTTCGCATCCAACATGCTGCGCAGCGCGTACGACTCGGGACCTAACTCCACGCGCGCCACGTCGCGAAGGTAGACGACGTCGCCCACGGCACCGGACTTGATGATGATGTTGCCGAACTGGGCCTCGGTTTCGAGGCGGCCCTGAGCATTGACGATGTACTCGAACTCGGTGCCGGGCAGCGCGGGCTGGCCGCCAATCTGGCCGGCGGCCACCTGTACGTTCTGTTCCTTCACGGCGTTCAGCACGTCATCGACAGTCATGTCACGCGAGGCGATCTTGCCGGGATCGAGCCACAGCCGCATGGCGTAGTCGCCCGATCCAAATACGCGCACGTCGCCCATACCTGGCAGGCGGGCGAGCACGTCCCTGACCTGAATCACGGCGTAGTTGCGCAGGTACAGCGAGTCGTAGCGCCCGTCCTCGGAGCGCAGGAATACAACCATGGTCAGATCGGGCGAGCGCTTCTGCGTAATCAGGCCAATCTGGCGGACGACATCGGGCAGCCGCGGCTCGGCCTGGCTGACGCGGTTCTGTGTCTGCACCTGCGCGGTGTCGAGATTGGTCCCCAGCTTGAAAGTGACCGTGATGGCAAAGTTGCCGTCGGGCGTGGCCGAGGAGTTGGTATAGATCGCGTTCTCCACGCCATTGATCTGCTGCTCCAGCGGCGTGATGACGGTTTCTGCAATCGTTTTGGGCGAGGCGCCCGGGTAGGTGCCGCTGATGACCACGGTGGGCGGCACGATTTCCGGGTACTGGCTGATTGGCAGCAGCGGCATCGCGACGAGCCCCGCCGTCAGGATCAGGATGGACAGCACCGAGGCGAAGATCGGCCGGTCGATGAAGAAGGATGAGATGTTCATGGCCGGTCAGTTCGAGTGGGTCGCGGCTGCGGCCGTCGCAGTGGCATCCGCCGCCGGTGCACCCATCGTAGTCATGTTCGGCTTTACCTGGGCGCCGGGCCGCACTCGCTGCAGGCCGCTGACGACGACGACATCGTCGGGCTTCAGTCCCTGGCGCACGATCCGCAGCCCGTCAACGATCCGGCCGGGTTGTATGGCGCGGTACTCGAGCTTGTTGTCGGGACCGAGAACCAGGACGAAGCTCTGGCTCTGGTCAGTGCCGACGGCGCGATCCTCGATGAGGATGGCATCGTATTCGCCGCTTCCGAGCAACTGGACGCGCGCGAACATCCCGGGAGTGAACTGGCCCTGCTTGTTCTCGAGCACGGCTCGCGCACGGATGGTGCCGGTGTGGACGTCGAGCTGGTTGTCCACGAAGTCCATGTAACCCTCGTGAGGGAAGCCCTGCTCGTTGGAAAGGCCCACCCGCACGGGATTTTTGGCATCGCGAGAACTTGGGCGCTGACCTTGGCGAGCCAACTCGTTGTAATGGAGGTAGGCGTTTTCGTCGCCTTCGAAGTAAACGTAGATGGGGTCCACCGAGACGACGGTCGTCAGCAGCGTCCCCCCATTGTTGCCTCCAGTGACGAGGTTACCGCGCGTTACTTCTGCCCGGCTCGCGCGTCCATCGAAGGGAGCGTTGACCTTGGTGAAAGAAAGCTGAAGAGCTGCGTTGTCGAGCGCCGCTTTTGCGGCCGCAGCGCTCGCCTGCTGCTGGTTGAGGTTGCTGAGGCGCTCATCCAGCTCCTCCCGCGATACGGCGCCCGAGTCTTTGAGTTTCTGGACGCGCGCTGCTTCCAGGCTGGCGAGTTGCTGTTGCGATTTCGCCAGCTCCAGGCCTGCCTTGGCGCGGTCGTAGTCCGCCTGGTAGGGACGGGGGTCGATGATGACGAGCACGTCGTCCTTCTTGACGGGCTGACCCTCGCGGAACAGCACCTGTTCCACGTAACCGGAGACGCGCGGCCGTATCTCGACGGTGTCGATGGCCTGAAACCGGCCCGTGTACTCGTCCCAATCCTTGATGCGCTTGCTGATAACCTTTGCCACCGTCACATCCGGCGGGCCCGGCGGCGGCGGGGGAGCCTTGCCGCAACCTTCGAGTGCCAACAGGCCCAACATCGAAAGGAGTATGGTGCGCTTCAGCGGTGCGTTCATCGTTATTGAGCTCCCGGTTCCGTCAGCTCGCGGTCGCAAGATTCTCGCGGTCGCAAGATTACTGTACCACCGGTGACGGTTAAGGAAACAATTCCCGGCGGGTGGGTCTTGCATCAACGTGCCTTCTTTTGTCTGTTCCACCAACCGTCCAATCGGCCAGTTGACCGGTGGGCGAGTTGACTATATTGAGAGAAATCTATGAACCAACAGGATGTGTTCGATCTGGCCGTTCCCGTGCAGCCCACCGATCATGTCATCGGCGCGTCACATGCCCCGGTGACGATTGTGGAGTACGGCGACTTCGAATGTCCCACCTGCAAGCAGGCCGCCCCGGCGCTCAAGCTCCTGCTCGAGCGCTTTGCGGGCCGCACGCGCGCCATTTTCCGCCATTTCCCGCTGGAAGAGGTCCATCCTCACGCGCTTGCCGCAGCGCACGCCGCCGAATGCGCCGGCGGCCAGGGGAAATTCTGGGAGATGCACGATCTGCTGTTCGCCAACCAGGAGCACCTGAAAGTAAATCAGTTGCATTCCTACGCGGAGCAGTTGCAGCTCGACATGGCGCGCTACACGGCCGAGATGGATGACCAGGTGTACCTGCAGAGGATTCGCGAGCACATGGAGGGCGCGCGCCGAAGCTCGGTCCGCGGCACTCCGGGCTTTTTCGTCAACGGCAAGCTCCAGGACGTCTCCTTCGGCATGCGCGCCTTGTTCGATGCCGTCGAGGCGGACCTGCACCACCACAAATAAATAGGCACGCACCATGCCGAGCTTGTACGAGTCCCGCCGGGAGCAGATGTTTCCGAAGCTGACGGCGCAGCAGATCGCCCGGCTCGAGCGCCACGGCCGCAGAATCCGGACGTCGGCCGGCGAGGTGTTGCAGGAGGCGGGCGAGGGTCACCGGGATTTGTACGTGGTCCTGTCGGGATCCCTGGAGATCGTGCGTCCCGGGCTGCAGGGCGAGCTTCCGATTACGGTCGAAGTGGCCGGGGATTTCACCGGCGAGATGAGCACTCTGCGCGGACTTGCGGGCTTCACGCGCGTGGTGGTGCGCGAGGCCGGCGAGGTTCTGGCGATCCGCGAATCCGAGTTGCGCACGCTCGTACAGACCGATTCGGAGATCATGGAAATATTCATGCGGGCATTTATTCTGCGCCGCATGGGCCTCATTGCCGCCGACCAGGCCGGCGATGTGATTCTCGTCGGTTCCATGCATTCGTCCGCCACAGTGCGCCTCGTGCAGTTCCTGACGCGAAACACCTATCCCTTCGTCATGCGGGATGTAGACCTCGACAAGGACGCACAGGCGTTTCTCCAGGGCTTCAACCTCAGTGCCGGCGATCTGCCGGTGGTTCTGTGCCGGGGACAGGTGGTTCTCAAGAGCCCGAGCAATTCGGAAATAGCTGCCTGTCTCGGCATGAATCCGCAGCTCGACCCCGAGAAGATCCGGGACGTCGTGGTGATCGGAGCCGGCCCCTCGGGCCTTGCGGCCGCCGTTTACGCAGCTTCGGAGGGGCTCGACGTGCTCGTGATCGAAACGGTTGCGCCGGGCGGGCAGGCTGGGTCGAGCTCCAAGATCGAGAACTACCTGGGGTTTCCGACGGGTATCTCGGGCTTGGCGCTGGCGGGGCGTGCGCTCGTGCAGGCGCAGAAGTTCGGCGCGGAGGTAGCTATCGCGATCAGCGCGGTGCGCTTGAACTGCGATTGCCGACCGTTCCTTGTCGAATTGTCGGACGGACACACTGTGAAAAGCCGGACGGTAATCATTGCGTCCGGGGCTGAGTATCGGAAGCTTGCGATAGAGAATCTGACAGATTATCTCGGCGTCGGTGTCTATTACGCTGCCACGGCAGTTGAACAGAAGCTGTGCGGCGACGACGAGGTCGTCGTCGTCGGGGGCGGCAACTCGGCCGGGCAAGCGGCGGTGTTTCTGGCAAGCAACGGCCGGCGCGTGCAGTTGCTCGTGCGTTCAGATGGACTGGCCGTGTCCATGTCGCGCTATCTCATCCGCCGCATCGAGGAAACACCTAACATCACGTTGCACGTTAGAACGGAAATTACCGCGTTGGAAGGAAACGGTCGCCTGGAGCGGGTGACGTGGCGTACCGGCCCGAATGGCAAACCGCAGACCCATGGCATTCGCCATTTGTTTCTGATGACGGGCGCCGTGCCCAACACGGGTTGGTTGCAGGGTTGCGTGGCACTCGATGACAAGGGATTTGTCAGGACCGGACCCGACTTGCATGTCGAGAACGGCGCACCCGACGGGTGGCCCTTGTCGCGGCCACCGTTGCACCTTGAAACTACCATCCCGGGAATCTTCGCCGTCGGCGATGTACGCTGCGGCAGCGCCAAGCGTGTCGCGGCCGCGGTTGGCGAGGGCTCGGTGTGTGTGCAGCTGATTCATCGCCTCCTCAGCGAGTGACCAATTCCAACATGAGTTCTGCAGGCTTCGCCCATCACGGCGGGCGGCTCGGGGCCGCCCGCGCCGCGTATTCCCAGGCACCGCAACCCTGGATCGATCTGTCCACGGGCATCAATCCCAAGTCGTATCCTGCGCCACGGGCGCGCGGTTCCACACTCAATCGGCTGCCTGACACCGGCGAGCTGAGCCGGCTCGAAGCGGTGGCGGCCGCCGCCTTTGGTGTTGGTGATCCGCGGCGCGTGGTTGCTACGGGAGGCACGGAGCCGGCATTGCGGCTGTTGCCGTACGTCCTCGGGCAAAGAGCTGCGGTCGTGGCCGGGCCAACCTATGGATCGCACGCCGACGGATGGGAGCGTGCCGGGGTGCCGTCGCGAGTGGTTCCAGACTCGCAGCTGGACGACTCGATCGCAGAGCGGGCAGCACTGGTGGTGGTCAATCCAAACAATCCGGACGGGCGCATTCTCAGCCGCGAGCGGCTGCGGCAGCTGCACGATGCGGCAAGTGCGCGGGGCGGCGTGTTGGTGGTTGACGAAGCCTTTGCGGAGGTGACTCCGGATTCGAGTGTCGCGGGCCTTGCGGGTAGCAACGAGGCGCAACACCTGGTGGTACTTCGTTCGTTCGGCAAGTTCTACGGGCTTGCGGGGCTCCGATTGGGGTTCGTTGTCGGGGCTCCTGAGCTCATGGCGCGCATTCGCAGCGTGATCGGTGATTGGCCGGTTTCGGTTGATGCCCTGGCAGCGGGGCTGGCCGCCTATGCCGACCGCGAATGGGCGGAGCGGACACGTGTGCAGCTCGCCAGGTCAGCCCGCCGTCTCGATGAGTTGCTCAGCCGGTTTGGGTTTGAGGTTGTGGGGGGGACGTCGTTGTATCGGCTCGTGCGGGCGGAGGATGCACCGGTGCGTTTTGAGCGGCTCGCGGCGGCTGGGATATTGACGCGACCCTTTCGGCATGACAGTTCTTTGCTGCGCTTCGGTTTACCCGGCACGCCCGATGCCTGGCGGCGTTTGTCTGACGTGCTTGCAACGTTATGACCTGGATTGTGCTCGCCTCCCTCGCGCTCGAGGCGGCTGTTGGTTATCCAGCGGCGCTGCATGCGCGTATTCCGCATCCGGTTGTGTGGGCTGGCAACGCCATTGGCGCGCTCGAGCGCGGGTGGAACAAGCCGGCATATTCGTTTGCGCAGCGGCGGTTGTTGGGGTTTGTGGCGGTGGTGCTTGTTACTGGCGGGGCGATCTTTGCGGGGTGGGGGGTGCAGTGGGTCGTCGCTCGCGTCACGGAGTCGATGGTCTGGGATGGCCGCGCCGGTGCGGTGGGCACGGCGGGCGCATCTGGCGTTGCCTGGGCGGTACGTCTGGCCGCAATGGCAGTCATAGCCCTCGTGGGGACCATTGGACTGGCGCAGCGCAGCCTGTTTGAACACGTCAACAATGTGCTCACCTCGCTGCGCGCCGGGAACCTGCCTGCATCGCGCGAACGGGTGTCCCTCATCGTGGGTCGCGACACGCGCCAGCTTGACGCGAAGGGTGTCTCCGCTGCGGCGCTCGAAAGTCTTGCGGAAAGCTTCAATGATGGCATCGTGGCACCAGCCTTTTGGTTCCTGATTGCCGGGCTCCCCGGGTTGTTCGCGTACAAGGTCATCAACACCGCTGATAGCCTCATCGGGCACAAAGAGGAGCGTTGGCGCGCATTCGGATGGACTGCAGCGCGCGTTGATGACGTCGCCAATCTCGTGCCAGCGCGGATTGCAGGCGTCCTGTTGGTTCTGGCGGGCCTCCGCGGTTTTGGCGTGATGTTGAGCGATGCCGCCAAACATGCCTCTCCAAACGCTGGGTGGCCCGAGGCGGCCATGGCAGGCGCGCTTCGTATCAGGCTGGGAGGCCCGGCCACGTACGATGGGGTCGTCCACGAGCGGCCCGTATTCGGGACGGGTCCTGCCCCAGGGGTGGTGGAGTTGAGTCGCGGGTTGAGACTTTATGTGGTTGCCTGCGGGTTGTTGTGGCTGGCGATTGCCGCTGTTGGGGTTGTTGAAATGGGGTCGGATGTTGCCGGCACGGCATCGGGTGCTTTATGGCTGCATTGATGATCCAGGGTTGCGGCTCCGACGTTGGCAAATCCGTGCTGGTTGCCGGCTTGTGCAGGTTGTTCACACGTCGCGGCATCATCGTGCGTCCGTTCAAGTCCCAGAACATGTCGAACAACGCAGCGGTGACTTCCGGTGGTGGAGAGATCGGGCGTGCGCAGGCGCTTCAGGCGCAGGCATGCCGCACGAAACCCACCGTCGACATGAACCCGGTGCTGCTGAAGCCCCAAAGTGACGTCGGCGCACAGCTCATTGTTCGTGGCAAGATGGTTGGCACGCTCGACGCAAGCGCGCACGGACGCGACAAGCGTGCTCTGCTTGATGTTGCAATAGAGAGTTATCGGCGCCTCGCGCAGGATGCCCAGTTAGTGATCGTAGAGGGCGCGGGAAGTCCTGCCGAAACGAATCTGCGCAAGAACGACATCGCCAATATGGGATTGGCGCAGGCGCTCGGGTTGCCCGTCGTGCTGGTCGGTGACATCAACCGTGGGCATGTCATTGCATCGCTCGTAGGAGCGCACGTCGTACTGGACGCGGCGGATCGCGCGCTGATCCGCGGCTTCATAGTCAACAAATTCCGCGGTAATCCGCAGCTGTTCGAAGATGGCGTGCGCCGTATCGTCGAACATACAGGTTGGCCCTCGATCGGTGTCGTGCCGTGGCTCCATGCTGCGAGCCGGTTGCCGTCCGAGGATGGGATGCAGTTGGAGGACCGATACGCATCGCAATCGCCGCGTTCGCGCGTGAAGATCGCCGTGCCTCAACTCTCGCGGATCGCGAACTTCGACGACTTCGATCCTTTGAGCGAGGAGCCGGACATCGAGTTGGTGTTTGTTCCGCCTGGCCGGCCGGTTCCTGCGGATGCGGCGCTGATTTTGATTCCGGGTACCAAGTCGACGATCGCTGACATGGAGTTCATGCGTAGTCAGGGGTGGGATATAGATGTGCTATCGCACGTGCGGCGCGGCGGACGTGTGCTCGGCGTCTGCGGTGGGTACCAGATGCTTGGCGGCACCATAAGTGATCCCGACGGCATCGAGGGCTCGCCCCGCACGGTGCGAGGCCTGGGTCTACTCGACGTGGATACCGTGATGACAGGAGATAAGACGCTTCGAGAGGTATCGGGGGTGCTGTTGGGCATGTCCGGGAACGCACAGTCCTCGTCCGTGGGGGCCGTGCCCTTCGCAGGCTATGAAATGCACATCGGTTCTACGACGGGCCCAGGCGCTGGCCGCCCGTTTCTCCGGTTCAGTGACGGCTCAACTGACGGTGCAGTTTCTGCGGATGGTCGCGTTGCCGGATGTTATGTGCATGGGCTGTTTGGCGTGACAGCCGCGCGTGCGGCGCTCGTGGCAGCAATCGGCGCCACGCCGAGCCATGATGACCACGCGGCTCGCGTGGACGCGGCGCTCGATGAGATCGCGAGCGTGTTGGAAAGCTGCCTGGATATCCACGCGCTTGCGGCTATCGCTGGACTTTGAACACCGGTGGAAGCTCATTGGACTCTTGCGCGGCCTCGTGACGTAGCCATTCAATGGCAAAATTCTGATGCCTCGCTGCCACGGCGAAGACGCCAAAAGGCGGGGAGTGCGGTAGGGCGCAAAGTCATCGGGCGGCCTTGTGCGAGCCGCGTGCCGCGGGTGGGCATGCGGCGAGTGAAGTGCCGGGGATGGGCAAGTGGCCACAAGCCAGATTTGTGGCTGACCAAAGCAGTATGCTCTTGCTCCAGTCACGCGAACAGCGACAATTAGCGTCGGCGGCTGCTGAGCTACAAACAGGCTTCATCATGTCCAGTGCACGGGTCGAGTCGGTCCAATTGGCGGGTTCAGGTAGCGATGCGCCCTCAACAGCCAGCGCGTGGCTTACTCCCCTCGAACTGATGTTGCTGGCAGCGATTTGGGGTGCCTCGTTCCTGTTCATGCGCGTGGCTGCCCATGACTTCGGTGCTTTCGGCATCGTCGAGGTGCGACTGTTTCTCGGCGCGCTGGTGTTGTTGCCGTTGCTGTGGCGAGCGCGAGCGCAGTTCAACCTGCGTCTTTGGGTCCGGTTGGCGGGGATTGCGGCGATCAACTCCGCAATCCCGTTCGTCTTGTTTGCATGGGCCGCCCAACGTGCGCCCGCGGGCATTGGCGCAATCGCCAATGCAACGGCTGTGATGTTCACGGCGCTGGTCGCGCTCGTTTTCTACGGAGAGCCCATCAGCACACGGCGGACGATAGGCCTGATTGCAGGCTTCGTGGGGGTCACCGTTCTTGCGAGCGGAAAGACGGGCGGCGTCAGCGTCTGGCCAGCTGCGCTTGCGGGAACTGGCGCCTCCCTTCTGTATGGATTTGGCGCGAATCTGATTCGTCGCCAGTTGGTAGGGCTGCCTCCTGGCGCCGTGGCGGCGGCAACTCTACTGTGCTCGGCCCTGTTCATTTCGCCGCTGGCATTCGCTACGTGGCCGTCCATGCCAATCCCTCCGCTTTCCTGGCTATGTGCGGTTCTGCTTGGGGTGATGTGCACCGGGATTGCGTTCGCTGTGTATTACCGGTTGATTAGCCGCATCGGGGCCCCACGTGCCTCCACGGTGACGTACCTTGTGCCGCTATTCGGCGTGCTTTGGGCATGGCTCGCGCTCGGCGAACCGCTCACGGTGACGATGGCGGTTGCTGGGGCGCTGATCCTCGGCGGCGTAGCCCTGAATCAGCAGTGGGGTACCTCCCGCAGCTAGCGCTCTGGCAAAGATGGCTTGGGCTGGGCTCGGGATGGCGGGATTGATAATATAGACTTGACCAAATCGGCCTGATTGATAAACTCTTTGTTATGCCAAAGAGTCCACAAGCCCTCCAGGTGATGCCGCCAGCGGCCGCCCAGGCTCTTCGTGCCTTGGGCGAGAACCTCGCCATTGCCCGGGTCCGCCGCCGCGAATCCCAACGCGCATGGGCCAAGCGGCTAGGCATATCTGTACCTACGCTTATTCGACTGGAACGCGGAGACCCGGGGGTTGGCGCTGGCATCTACGCCACCGCACTATGGCTGATGGGACGGGTAAGCGCATTGCCTGGACTTGCTGCGCCCGGTGACGATCGCGGGGCCCTTGAAACGGATGTCCGCGAGGCGGTGCAGCGTCGTGCAGTTCGGTCCGCGGCTTCCGCCGAAGCACGGCTGGGCCGGAAGAAGGCTACTCATGAGTGACCGGTACCAGCCCACCGATATCCTCTATCTCTGGCTCCTGACACAGCCATCGCAACCCGTCCCAATCGGCGAACTGCATCTAGTCCGATCGACGCAAGGTGTGTCCCTGCGTTATACGGATGCCTGGCTGCGCCAAGGCTTTCAGCTCAGCGAGGACCTGCCGCTCATCGAGCAGGAATTCCTACCGACCGAACGAGGCACGGCGGCCGGCGCGGTTGATGATGCCAGGCCCGACCGCTGGGGCGAACGTGTAATTCGCTTTATAGACAAGCCGAAACGCCTTTCGTTGCTCGAGTACCTGTTCTTTGCCGGCGATGACAGGTTCGGTGCCCTGGGAGTATCAACATCCCCAACCGAATACCTACCGCGGCGCCTTGGACCCCTACCGGCACTAGCCGATGCTGATGAGATTCAGGAGCTGATTCGCAAGGTACAGAACAACGAGGCCGTACCGCAGGCGCAGGAGAGATTGATCGCCCCAGGCGCAACAATGGGTGGCGCGCGCCCCAAGGCGCTGCTCAACATCGGGGCTGATCAATGGGTCATCAAGTTCGCCGATGGCGATCCGGCTGATACGCCTTTGATCGAGCACGCCACCATGACGTTGGCGCGCAAAGCATCTATCCGCGTCGCGGAGACGATGCCGGTACGTCTTACCCATGGCCATGCCGTTGCGATCAAGCGCTTCGATCGAGTCGGCAGCCGCCGTCTCCACAGTCTCTCAGCACGGGTGGCACTCCAGGCCGCGGCGGAGGGGTTCGGTTATCCGGAGCTGGCGCAGCTTCTGCGGCGCAGGGGAGTGGCCGAAGGTGACGTCTACATCGCACATATGCGCGAGTTGTTCCGCCGGATGGTTTTCAACATCCTGATTGATAACACGGACGATCATGAAAAGAACCACGCATTGCTCGTGACCGACGCACAACAATACGAGCTCTCGCCCGCGTATGACGTTCTGCCATCCGGCCAGGCACTGGGTTTCCAACAAATGCGCGTGGGTGAGCAGGAAGCCGACGCCACAATGGTCAATGCCTTGTCGATGTCCCGCATGTTCTCCTTGACGAAGGATGAAGCCATCGGCGAGCTGCGCAGCGTGGTGCAAGTGGTGGATGGCTGGAAGGATCATTTCGCTCAATGTGGCGTGACTGCCGGCGACATAGATCTGTACGCGGAGCACATCGATCGCCCCTTCCTCAAGGAACAGCGAGACGCGAACCGGCAGTGAGCCTGGCTACGGGCGGCGACTGCTCCGCTAGATCTGCGATGCCTGTATGCTTGCGCGCTTTCCGGGCGGACTTACGGGCTCAAGATGATGGGGAAGACTTCTGTCGTGACGGCGCCGATGAGCCCCATGCGGGCGATGTTGGCGGCAGCCTCGTTGTTGGGGGTTGTCATTGCGGTCTGCGGATGCCCGACACAGGAGCGAGCTGCCGATGCCCGCTTCCAGGCGCTGTACAGTGCGGAATGGAAATGGCGCGAGGAGCAGTTTGCCGACGACGAGGACTCGCAGAAGCCCATCTCGAGTCATCTGCCGAAGGTCGATGCGGCAGCGCAGGAAGCGCGGCTGAAGTATTGGGAAGATTTGCTCAGCAAACTTGACAGTATCCCGCGCGCGCAGTTGTCGCCCCAGGAACAGATCAATTACGACGTCTATCGGCCGCAGATTCAGGTCCTCATCGCGAACCAACGCTTTCGCGACTTCGAAATGCCAGCCAATTCCGACACCACGTTCTGGACTGACCTGGGCTACACCGCGCGGCGGCCCTTTCGCAAGCTGCAGGATTACACCAACTGGCTGGCGCAGCTGCACGATGTCCCACGCTACTTGCACGAGCAGATGGACGAGATGCGCGCGGGACTGAAACGCGGCTTCACGCCTCCCCGAGTCACGATGGAGGGGCGTGACGCGTCAATAACAGCTGTAACTGACGCGACTGCCGAAGCGAGCCTGTTCTACACGCCCTTCAAAGACATGCCGGGCATATCGGCCGCCGATCAGGCAACCCTGCGGGCAGATGCTGTTACGACCATTCGCGATGTCGTGCAGCCTGTCTATGTCGAGCTCTTGAAGTTCATGCGGACGGAGTATGTCCCCGGCTGCCGCACTACACTGGCAGCAAAAGATTTGCCCGACGGCGCTAACTACTATCGCGCCAAGATCCGGGAATTCACCACTCTCGACATGGATCCGGCGGACATCCATTCGCTGGGTGAAGCCGAAGTCGCGCAGCTCCATGGGCAGATGTTGGCGGTGATGAAGGAGACCGGGTTCAACGGCGACTTCCCGGCTTTTCTGCAATTCCTGCGCTCCGATCCGCGCTTCTACGCGAAGAGCGCGGACGAGTTGCTGATGCGTGGCTCCTGGATTGCCAAGAAGTTTGACGCCAAGGCATCGCAGTTCTTCGGGTACCTGCCGCGGGCGCGCTTTGCAATTCAGCCGGTACCCGCTGATCTCGCACCGTTCTATACGGCGGGCCGCGGAGGTCCGGGCGTGTATCTGCTCAACACCTACAACCTGCCCAGCCGGCCGCTTTACAACCTGACTGCGCTGACGTTGCACGAATCGGCGCCCGGGCATGCGTTTCAGATGCCGATCGCCCTGGAGCACAAGAGTCAGCCCGAGTTTCGCCAGCACACCTATATTTCGGCGTTCGGCGAGGGATGGGCGCTGTACTGCGAGCGCCTGGGGGTCGAGATGAGCATGTATGAGACGCCGTACGACCGATTCGGAATGCTGGGCTACCAGATCTGGCGGGCAGCGCGGCTCGTCGTTGACACCGGCGTGCATTCACAAGGATGGTCCCGGGAACGAGCGATTGCGTACTTGCATGACTACACGGCGTTGCCGGACCACGAGATCGAAACCGAAGTGGATCGCTATATCGCGTGGCCCGGACAGGCGCTGTCGTACTACCTCGGCGAGCGGGCGATTCTGCAGGCGCGGGAGAAAGCGCAGAGTGCGCTCGGTACGAAGTTCAATGTCCGTGCGTTCCATGACATGGTGCTGGAACTTGGGTCCGTGCCGATGCCGGTGTTGGCGGCGCGGGTCGATCGGTTCATTGGCGAGGGTGGGAAGGGGCCGTACCCCGATATGGAGTAGGCCTAACGCGGCGGGCCGCGCCGATGCCGCGGGCTGGCAGTGCGCAGGCCGTGCCGCTGCGTTGGCCGCGCCGGTGCCGCTTGCCTGTACCTTACAGCGACAGCTCGCCCCGGCGAATAGCTTCTGCAACGGCCTCGGCGCGTGTCGCTGCGTTCAATTTGTCAAACACGGCGGCCAGGTGAAACTTCACGGTGTTGGCCGAGACAGTGAGGGCGCGGGCAATTCCTTTGTTTGATGTGCCACTTGCAACCAACCCGAGTATCTCGCGCTCGCGAGTCGTCAACGGACGGCCACTGCGGCGAGGTTCCAAGCCGCCGGCTTGTCGGCTGGGCGCGTTTGGGTCACGGTCACGGGACTGGCGAGAAGGGTCTGCGCCCTCGGCGTGCGAGCGTGCACCTGCGGCAGCGCTGTGAGCAGACCCGCCGGCGAATCGCTCTCGATTGGCCGAAAGCAGCAATGCGCGCGCGCTCGGCTCCAACACGATCAGGCCTGCATCAACAGCCGCCAGTGCGGCAGCAAGCGAGGATGTGGGAATGTCGGATTGAAGAGCGGCCCGTGCGCCCATTGCGAGTGCCTCCCCTTCCGCCTCGAGAGCACTCGATTCGAGCAGCACCAGGGGCAGGGCACCTGCGTTTACCGCGACGCGCAGAAAGGGCTGAGGGGCGGGCCATGTGCCACCAACCACTACCAGGGGTTGCTCCGACTCCCGCAGGAGGTCCGCGAGCGCGGCAGGGAGCTCGGCGACCTCGAGATCATCATAACCAGCCGCCAACAACCGCTCGAGGATGCGATTGCGGAACGGTTCGTCGGCCGTGGCAAGGATTGCGGTCACGGCACGACGGTTGGGGCGATCAGGCCTTTCCGCAAGCGCCGGTACCGGTTTGGGAGCTGCGCTCTCCCCCATTTGGCAGGGGAGCGCGGGGCTGGCTCCCGGCGGACCCTCTGCCGGGCCGGTCGCCCGGGTGATTGGCACCTTTCGGCGCTCAGCGACGCGGCCGTTCGGCGATTTGAACGTTGATCGTCAGGGGTTTCCCGCCCCGCAGCACCTCGAGTGCGATGGTCTGTCCCGGGTTCGTGCTCGCTATCCGCTGCGCCAAACCGTTCACGCTCTCCGCCTGTTCGCCATCCAACGCCAGCAACAGGTCACCGAGCTCGATGTGCGCCTCGGCCGCGGGCGATCCCGCATCAACGCCGCCCACCGCTGCGATCCCACGTGATTTGCGCCCGAGCTTGGTGCGCGTTTCGTCGTCGAGCCAGAGCGGCTGCAGGCGGATGCCGATGTAGGGCTTCGGAAGATGGCCGAACTTGTCGATCTTCGCGACGACCGTTTCAATTGTTGCGGCCGGGATGCCGAGGACGCGGTCGTACGGGCCGGGAACGGCCATGGCGACAACGTTGCCTTCCATATCTATCACGGCGCCGCCCTCAAACGAGGGATCGAAGGCGACATCCAACTCGAGGCGCTGGTCGATTCGTCCACCGCGACGCGAGCTCCAGGCCGGGCCGGTGAGTTGTACGCTGCCCCAGATTGCTGCCGGGCCGCGTAGGTTGCGGCCGACGACGACGACAGCTTCGCCGACTCGCAGGGCGGCAGCACTCGGGGCGGGTGATGCGCCTGACGGGGCTGCGGCGACCGGGGCCGGCGATGCGCCTGACGAGGCGGCGGTGACTGGGATCGCTGATGCAGTCGCCGGCTCGGCGCCCACATTGCCAACTCGCAGGATCGCGACGTCGGTCGTGAGATCTGTTGCGATGACTTCAGCGCCCAACTCGTCGCCCTCGAGGCGAACATCCACGTGCTCCGCGCCGCCGATGGCCTCCGCGGCAGTGACGATCAGGTCGCCACGCCAGCGAATGCCCGACAGAACGCGCCGACGGCCGAGGATGATGGCCGCCGCCTTGGGTAGCGCGCTCTGCACGAGTGCCGCGCGCTCGTCCGAATACTGCTTCAACAATGACTTTGCCGACATCTGTGCCGTCTCTATGAGCTCTACGTTGGGACCAGAGTGGCGCAGGGCCAGCAAGGGCGGCACTCCCCGAACGGGTAAGCATTGGGCGGGTTGAATGGGTGGGGAAAAGCGTGAGCGTGGCTGCTGGGCGCGTAGCGATGCGCCGCCTGGTGCCGCTCGCGCGGCGGCCCGGGCGCAAGCGGGCCGCGCGGGTCCCCAAACGTGAGGGGTCCCCAAGCTGGAAGGGTCCCCAAAAAAAAGGTCCTCACGGCAAGTGAGGGCCTCCGCACTCCAGGAACGATGAGTGCTGTGCGCCTTAGAAATTACGCTTCACGGTGACAAACCACTCACGCGGGGCTCCAGGCTGGCCCTCCGTGATGCCGGTGGGGG